>JAOTTZ010000298.1 GCA_029864165.1 Burkholderiaceae bacterium | reverse complement strand
TCATCGCCGCGGTTGCACGCAATGGTGTCATTGGTCACGCTGGAGCGCTCCGATGGCAGCTACCCGAGGACCAGAAGTTCTTTAGGCGTGTGACGATGGGCTGCCCGGTCATCATGGGGCGCAAGACCTGGGAATCGTTACCGGATCGTTTTCGCCCGCTTTCAGGCCGTCGCAACATCGTCGTTTCGCGCAATCCCTCGATAGTGGCGACGGGGGCGGAAGTGGTGCCCTCGCTGGCTGCCGCGATCAAGCTGACCCACACTGCGGCTAGGGTGTTCGTAATCGGCGGCGGCGAGCTTTACCGACACGCGCTACCTTTGGCCGATGAACTTGTGCTGACTGAGATCGACCGCGACTTCGAGGGCGACGTGCTTTTCCCCGCTTGGGATCGCGGTGCTTTCAGGGAGGTCTCACGTGAGTCGCATCACGCTACCGCACCGATAGAGTTCGACTACGATTTCGTCACCTACCAACGCAACAGGCCCTAGCGAACGTTTACGGCTCGAACTTGCGAGCTTCACAGCCA
The DNA here is from genome assembly GCA_029864165.1 of Burkholderiaceae bacterium. Taxonomy (GTDB): domain Bacteria; phylum Pseudomonadota; class Gammaproteobacteria; order Burkholderiales; family Burkholderiaceae_C; genus CAIKUF01. The sequence continues at coordinate 3,001 of JAOTTZ010000298.1, read as the reverse complement.
TACGCTCAAAGCCTATCAATCCATGAAGCTCGCAACCTGGAACGTTAATTCGCTTGCTGTGCGCCTGCCACAGGTTTTGGACTGGCTCGCTGCCAATCCGGTTGAAGTGCTGGCGCTGCAAGAAACCAAGCTGAGCGACGAAAAGTTCCCCCATGTCGAGATTGAAGCCGCGGGTTGGCATGTGCAGTGGTTCGGGCAGAGGACCTATAACGGTGTCGCCTTACTATCGAAGACTGGCGTCGAGGGCCTGGTGCGCAACATACCTGGGAATGCTGACGAACAGGCGAGAGTCATGGCTGGATCGTTCGGCGATTTGCGTGTGATCGATGCGTACTTCCCGAACGGTCAAGCACCAGGCAGCGACAAGTTCGCCTACAAAATGCGTTGGATAGCTGCGCTGCGCGGTTGGCTACACAGCGAACTGACAACGCATCCGCAGCTGGTGTTGCTGGGCGACTTCAACATTGCCCCGGAGGACCGCGACGTGCACGACCCGGTGGCTTGGGCTGGGCAGATCCATTGCACCGATGATGAGCGTGCGCACTTTCGCGCCTTGCTCGATCTAGGCCTCACGGACGCCTTCCGCCAGTTCGAGCAGCCGGAGAAAAGTTGGACCTGGTGGGACTACCGCAACCTAGCTTTTCGCAAGAATCAGGGCTTGCGGCTCGATCACATCCTCGTCAGTAAGACGCTGGCGCCGCGGGTCACGGCGTGTGTGATCGACAAGTCGCCGCGCAAGAACGAGCGTCCCAGCGACCACGCGCCGGTGGTGCTGACCTTGTCGTAGCGACCCCCTGTCATGGGGTCGCGCTCACCGTCGCTGCAGCTTGCCCAGCTCGCGTTTGATGGCAGCGATGTCACTTTCTGTACGCGCGATGTCGGCCTTCAGCTCGGCGACGCGGTCTAGATACTTCTGATAGTTACGCTCGTCGCCGCGACGGTCGGGCTGTCCGTCCTTGTACTCTGATTTCAGCGCTTCCAGGCGCTCTTCTTCCTTGCTCAACTCGGCTTCCAGGATGACTCGCGCGTCGCTGTCGCGTGCGCGCTGCTCGGCCGGGTCTACTTTGGCCCTGGTCCGGGCTGGGGTTTCGGCCTGTGTGTCGCGCGGCGGCGGCGCGGGAATCACGGTCAGCGGTGTGTTCTCAATGCTGTGGCAGCCTTTGGCTCGCGCCTGCGCGGGTGTCAGGGCATCGGTATAGAGAACAGGGTTGCCCGGACAACGGTAGACTGGTTTATCCGACGACTGTGCAAACGCGCACCATGGAGCGACGCACAAGGCCACGGTGTTCAACAGCAAGCGCGAGTGTTTCATGGGCGAATTGTCGCGTACCGCGCTGCAGTCGCGTCCGACGCATTTTTGAGACCAGGGTGGGTTGACACTGTCTCTTCGCTGCGCGGGTGATGCTTCAACAGTTCCTGCGGTGCGAAGCCGCGCACAGGCACGGCTCGATGAGCGGCCTCAAAGGCTGTAATACATGTCGAACTCCACCGGGTGGGTGGTCATGCGAAAGCGTGTGACTTCCTGCAACTTCAGTTCGATGTAGGCGTCGATAAAGACGTCGGTGAACACACCGGCCTTGGTCAGAAAAGCGCGGTCGCCGTCGAGGTAGTCCAGCGCCTGGTCCAGGCTGTGGCAGACGGTAGGAATTTTTGCGTCTTCTTCGGGCGGCAGGTGGTACAAGTCCTTGCTGGCCGCCTCGCCGGGATGGATTTTGTTTTCTACGCCATCCAAGCCAGCCATCAACAACGCGGAGAATGCGAGGTAAGGGTTGGCCTGCGGGTCGGGAAAGCGCGCTTCGATGCGGCGGCCCTTGGGGCTGGATACATAGGGGATGCGAATCGACGCCGAGCGGTTGCGCGAGCTGTAGGCCAGTTTGACCGGTGCCTCAAACCCGGGTACCAGCCGCTTGTACGAGTTGGTGCCGGGGTTGGTGATTGCGTTCAACGCGCGCGCATGCTTGATGATGCCGCCAATGTAGTAAAGCGCAAACTCCGACAGCCCGGCATAGCCGTCACCGGCAAACAGGTTCTTGCCGTTCTTCCACACTGATTGGTGCACATGCATGCCCGAGCCGTTGTCGCCGACGATAGGTTTGGGCATGAAGGTCGCCGTCTTGCCGTAGGAACGTGCAACGTTTTGGATCACGTACTTTTGCAGCTGCAGCCAATCGGCACGCTGCACCAGCGTGCTGAACTTGGTGCCGAGTTCCATCTGACCGGCAGTGGCCACTTCGTGGTGATGCACTTCGACCGGAATGCCCAGCGACTCAAGGATCAGACACATCTCCGAGCGCATGTCTTGAAAGCTGTCGACCGGCGGGGTCGGGAAATAGCCGCCTTTGACGCTGGGGCGGTAGCCGGAGTTGCCCAGTTCGTATTCCTTGCCGCTGCTCCATGCGGCTTCTTCGGAATCGATCTTTGAGAATGATCCCGACATATCTATATTCCATCGAACGCTATCGAAGACAAAGAACTCCGGCTCGGGGCCGAAGTAGGCGGCGTCGCCCAAGCCCGAAGACTTCATATAGGTTTCGGCGCGCTTGGCCAGCGATCTCGGATCCCGCTCGTAGGGTTTGCCGTCACCGGGTTCGAGCACGTCGCAGGTCAGTATGAGCGTGGGCTCTTCAAAGAAAGGATCGATGTTGGCGGTGTTCGGGTCCGGCATGAGCAACATGTCGGAGGCCTCGATACCTTTCCATCCGCTGATGGAGGATCCGTCAAAGGCATGACCGGCTGTGAATTTTTCTTCGTCGAATACGGATACAGGCACGGAAACGTGCTGCTCCTTGCCACGGGTGTCGGTAAATCGGAAGTCTACGAATTTGACTTCATTTTCCTGCACTATTTTCATAACGTCGGCGACGGTCTTGGCCATCAGGGTCTCCTAGCAGGATGCTTGTTGATCAGGTTGGGGGCTTTAAAGTTGGCAGGGCCTCAGCATCGGCCTCGCCTGCAAAGTTTGCATAACAATGTAGCAGAAAGCGTCATCGCAACCGGTGCA
>JAOTTZ010000297.1 GCA_029864165.1 Burkholderiaceae bacterium | reverse complement strand
CTGCGTTGGCGCATCCTGAGCTCTTCTTGCCTGCCCACCGCGATCGGCTGGTGGTCATCGACGAGGTGCAGCGTGCGCCGCAACTCTTCGTGGCGTTGCGTCCGGAGATCGACGCCGATCGACGTGCCGGCCGCTTCTTGCTGCTGGGCTCAGCTTCCGGTGAATTGATGCGCCAGTCTGGTGAATCGCTGGCCGGCAGGCTCGCGTACGTCGAACTGACGCCCTTCTTGGCGGCGGAAGTGTCGTCCGAGCTAAACGCCATACAAAGCCTGTGGTTGCGGGGTGGCTTTCCATTGAGCCACTTGGCGCCCGACGACGAGACCGCCTACCAATGGCGCGAGGACTTCATACGTACCTTTCTTCAACGCGACCTGCCAACCATGGGCGTGCGCGTGCAGGCCGAGACCTTGCGCCGATTCTGGACCATGTTGGCGCACCTGCAAGGTCAACTTTTCAATGCCTCGCAGCTGGGGTTGGCGTTGGGCGGCGCCTCTCACGCCACAGCGACTCGCTACCTCGATGCGCTTGTCGACACCCTGATGGTGCGGCGCCTCGAGCCACACCTGGCAAATGTGGGCAAGCGCCTGGTCAAGTCCCCCAAGGTGTACGTCCGCGACAGCGGGCTGCTGCACGCACTGCTGGGCCTGGCGACCGTGCGCGACCTGCAAGGCCACCCAATCGCGGGGTTGTCGTGGGAGGGGTTCGTGATCGAGCAGGTCGCCGCACACTTGCCGACTGGTGCCCAGATGGGCTTTTATCGCACGGCTGCCGGGGCCGAGCTCGACTTGGTGATCGAGCATCGATCGCGCAAAATCGGTGTCGAAGTTAAATTCTCGTCAGCGCCCACACCGACCAAGGGGTTTTGGCATGCAGTAAATGACTTGCGGGTCGACGGTGCTTACTTCGTCGCGCCGGTGCAGCGCCGTTACTCGCTGGCGCACGGGGTGCAGGTAGTCCCCGTTTGGGAGATCCCTGACTTATTGGCTGATAAGCTTGCACAGTGATGGGCGCAATGTTCGAGCACCGGATTTCAGCGCCCGACTCTCGCTGGATTCTGCTACGCGGTGTTTCTCCGTTATCGTCGACCGAGGCGGCGGCGTGCTCAGCAGCCTGCACACCTGAACGCGCCGTACACACACGACGCAGAGAAAGTCGGCAACCCGTGACTCAACGCCCCAATTCCAAACCCTGTTCGGCGCCGCTGTGCAGCGAGGCTGACGCTCGTGCACGGCACGCAAACAGCGCACAATGCACCCCGTGTACGGCCGAGTAACCAAGCCAAATGACCGAGACGTTCTCCTACCAGCAAGCTTATTCGCGCAACATCGGCTGGGTGACGTCGACTGAGCAGGAGGCTTTGCGTAAGAAAAAAGTTGCCATCGCTGGCATGGGCGGCGTGGGCGGGATTCACCTGCTGACCTTGGCTCGACTCGGCATCGGGGCTTTCCACATCGCCGATTTCGACGTGTTCGACGTTGCCAACATCAATCGCCAAGTCGGGGCCACCGTTTCGAACATCGGCAAACCGAAAGTTGACGTGCTGGCCGCCATGGCCAAAGACATCAACCCCGAGATGGACCTCAAAGTTTTCGCTGACGGCGTTCAGCAGGGCAATTTGGCTGAGTTTCTTGCCGGGGTCGATCTATACGTTGACGGCCTCGACTTTTTCGCATTTTCAGCGCGCCAATCGACTTTTCCGGCTTGCGCCGAGCGTGGCATCCCGGCAATTACGGTTGCGCCTTTGGGTATGGGGGCTGCGTTGCTGAACTTTATGCCGGGGAGTATGAGCTTTGACGAATACTTTCGGTGGGGCGATTTGCCCGACGAAGAAAAGGCCTTGCGCTTCTTGCTCGGCCTGGCGCCTACCGGCTTGCACGCTGGGTACTTGGTCGACCCATCGACCATCAACCTGGCCGAGAGGCGTGGGCCATCAACCGTCATGGCTTGTCAGCTTTGCGCCGGAATAGCGGCTACCGAGGCGCTGAAGATCTTGCTCAAGCGTGGCAAGGTGCTCGCCGCCCCGCGTGGCGTTCATTTTGATGCTTACCGCAACAAGCACGTTCACACATGGCGCCCTGGTGGCAACAACCACCCACTGCAACGCCTTGCGCTGATGGTCGTCAAACGCCGCCTGGCGCGAATGAAACTTGCGCAGCAGCGCCGTCAAGACTAAACTAACCGGGTTTAGTCTACTAAAGGCTTTTGATGCAGACCGTCAATATCCACGAAGCAAAGACACACCTATCGCGGCTGATTGAACAAGCAGCCCAAGGCGAGCCGTTCGTGATCGCCAAGGCGGGTAAGCCACTTGTCAAAGTCGTGCCGCTGAACACGCCGCAAGGCGGGCAAGTCAAGCGGATTGGGTTTATGGCCATGCAGGTCAGCGTTCCGGATGATTTCGACTGCATGGGTTCCGCCGAGATAGGGCAGCTTTTCGGTATTGATGGATGAAACTACTGCTGGACACACATCTCCTGTTGTGGGCGGCAGGCAACTCTGATCGACTACCCGCGGACGCCAGACCCTTGATTGAATCGCCTGACAATGAGTTATTTTTCAGTGCAGCAAGTCTGTGGGAGATTGCCATTAAGTGTGAGCTGGCCCGTGAAGATTTTCAGGTCGATGCGCGACTGCTGCGACGGGGATTACTGGATAACGGCTACAGCGAACTCCCCATTGGCAGCGAACATGCTGTCGCTGTCGGCAGTTTGCCGCCGATCCACAAAGACCATTTTGACCGCATGCTTATCGCTCAGGCGACGGTCGAGGGCATTACCTTACTGACTGCGGATGCCCTTGTCGCGCAGTACCCGGGCCCAGTGCGCAGGGTTTAGTTAGCCCCTTTCCTTCAACGGATGTTCCCCCTACCAAAATGCGACTACCCACGTAAGCCATTGATTTGGTTTACTTTCTGCGGGAAGGCAGTTTTGTCTTAGTGGAAACCTTGGGCTCCTCAGCTTGCGTCGGCGTGGGTAAGCCGATAGCGGCATGCTCAAACAATTGCAGCACCAGCGCGTTAGGTGTCGGAATGCAGCGCGTCACATTGCGAGCGTCAACGCTGAGCTCGTGCACGCACAGCGTGTTCAATCGATCGATGCCTTCCTGCACCGTGATGTCCAAGGCGGTCCAGCGCTTAGCAAGCTCCTGAATCAACCGATAGGCCAACATCACCACCAGCGCATGGGCTCGCGTGTGCGCAGCCAGGCGCACGTAAATCGGGCGCATCTCCAGCAAACTCTTGGCACTGCGAAACGCCCACTCCACCTGGGCCAAGTCCTTGTAGCGATCGTGCACTACTTCCTTGGGTGCCATGGCTTGGGGTAGGTTTGTCTTGATCACATAGCAACCATCGAGCTTGGTGTGCTCTGCCTTGAGTGCTGAATCCTCGGGCATGCTCAACACCCGCCCGGTGAGTGCAACGCTCAGCCACGCGTTCACACCCAAGCGCTTGGCCTGTTGTCTGACCCGCACCAACGCCAGCTCCGCCTTGGCGCGGGTATGCTCTGCCAAATACTGGTTCTCTTTGGCCA
>JAOTTZ010000296.1 GCA_029864165.1 Burkholderiaceae bacterium | reverse complement strand
AGTCGAGCGATCAGCCGCTAGTTGACTGGGCCCCCGCCTTTGAAAACCCTTCGGCTCAGGTGACCCGTACCTACAAATCCGACGATCGCGAAGTCGGCTTATACGTCGGCTACTACCGCCAGCAGGACTACGGCCGCAAGCTTGTCAGTTCGAGCAATGTGTTGGTCAAGACGAATAACCACGCTTGGGTACGTGCGGAAGCAAGCACCCGTACATTGAAGATCGGCGAAAATTCAGTGACCGTGCGAGCGACGCAGTTGCGCGGCGCGGGCGTTGCTGGCCAGGCCACACAAAAGCGACTGCTGGTCTGGCAGACCTACTGGATCAATGGCACGCTAACCGCCAGCGACCACTTGGCGAAAGCCTACGGAGCGTTTTATCGCTTGCTTGGGCGAGGGGATGACGCGGCAGTCATCATTTTGTATGTTCCCTACGAGGACCTGGCGAGCGCTGATGCCACGCTTGAATTGTTTGCGAGAGATAACCTCGGGACCCTGGAGGCGCAGTTACGCGCTGTACGAGACCGCAGATGAGCCTGCTCGCGTTGAATCGAAGTTGAAAGTTTAGAGTTTTTGTCAAAAGGAAGAATCAGCGATGAGTACGGTTGCGGTCATTGGGCTTGGTTACGTCGGTCTGCCCTTGGTAGTCGAGTTTGGCAAACAGATGCGAACCATCGGTTTCGACATCGCGCTGTCAAAGGTCGAGTCTTGCCAGAACGGGGTCGACCCGTCGCGCGAATTGACAGACGATGAAATGCGCGCCGCAACTCATGCTGTCTACACCGCCGACCCGAGCTTGCTCGCTGAGGCCGACTTCATTGTTGTGGCAGTGCCGACGCCGGTAGACCAAGCGCACATTCCAGATTTTCGCCCCCTGATCGGCGCCAGCACCAGCGTCGGGCGCCACATGGCCAAGGGTGCCACCGTCGTCTATGAATCGACCGTCTACCCCGGCGCGACCGAGGAAGTGTGCATCCCGGTGTTGGAGCGCGAATCCGGCATGAGGTGGAAGCAAGACTTCTTCGTCGGCTACTCGCCCGAGCGCATCAACCCGGGCGATAAAGAACACACGCTGACCAAAATTCTGAAAATCGTCTCTGGGGACACACCAAATACGCTGTCCAGGGTCGCTGCGCTCTACGAAAAGATCGTCGTGCCCGGGGTTCACCGCGCTTCTTCTATCAAGGCGGCAGAGGCCGCCAAGGTGATCGAAAACACGCAGCGCGACCTCAACATCGCGCTGATGAACGAACTGGCGATCATCTTCGACAAGCTAGGTATCGACACCAGCGAGGTGCTGGAGGCAGCGGGCACCAAGTGGAACTTTCTCAAGTTCAAGCCCGGATTGGTGGGTGGCCATTGCATCGGTGTGGACCCGTACTATCTAACGCACAAGGCCGACACGCTGGGCTACCACCCGCAGGTGATCCTCTCGGGCCGGCGCATCAACGACGGCATGGGCAAGTTCATTGCTGAGCAAACTATCAAACACATGATCACCACGGGTAGCCATGTCAAGGGCGCGCGCGTCAATTTGCTGGGGCTGACCTTCAAAGAAAATTGCGGCGACCTGCGCAACTCCAAAGTAATCGACATCATCAATGAACTCAAGAGCTACGGCGTCGAGGTATTCGTCACCGATCCGCAGGCTGATCCCGAGGAAGCGATACGTGAGTATGGTGTGCGCCTTTTGCCTTGGGATGAATTGCCGCGTGCGGACGCCATCGTTGCCGCGGTGGCGCACCGGGAATTTATGACCTTGTCGGTGGACGATCTTGGCAAGAAGCTGGTGAAGGACGGAGCGTTCATCGATGTCAAGGCGGCGTTCGATCAGGTGGCGATGCAAGGCGCCGGATACCGCCTGTGGCGCTTGTAGTCGACTTCATGGTGCTACTAACGTGACCCCTTTGGCCCACCAACCAAAGTCCTTTCCAATTCAGGGCCCATAGCGCTGGGTGTCATCGTCCCCAACGGGAGCTGAGAACTCAACCTCGGGGGTCGAGTTGAGAAATTCCTTCAGTTGCGCAACCGTGCGCAGCCGCGTTTCGTTCATGTTGATCACCATCCTTGCGATGATCAACCCACTCAAAATCAGACGCTAAAACCAGTAATTCAGGCTCATACCTGGTTGGAAATACCGGCGCTTGTTCAGGCTCATACCTCATTGGACAAGGCTACCAACCGCGGATTTGCGTCCGCTGTGAGATAATCCCGCGCGATGAGGGCGCCGATTACCGAACGATCTCTTGCAACCGCCTGCTTGAGGTCTTTATGGACCAGACGATAGTTTGTTCCATGCCGCGTCGCAACTCCCACATCGCGAGCGTCTGCCACGTGACCACCTGACGGCGCCGATGGGATCGCAATTCGGCTCCGACGCTCGTCCCCTGATACTGCATGTCGTGTACCGCTTCGACACCGGCGGCCTTGAGAACGGGCTGGTCAATCTGATCAATCACATGGCCGGCGCAGCCTACCGCCACGCCGTGCTGTCTCTGACCGAGGTGACGGACTTTCGGCGGCGGTTGCAGCGCGATGACGTCGAAACCTTTGCGCTGCATAAGCCGCCTGGACATGGGATCTGGCTATATCCGCAGTTGTTCCGGCTGTTCCGCCGCCTCAAGCCGGCAATTGTTCACACTCGTAATATGGCGGCACTGGAATCTGTAGTCCCTGCCTGGTTGGCGGGTGTTCCGGTGCGAATCCACGGCGAACATGGCCGCGAGGGCCGCGACCTGAATCCCGCGAGCAGCCGCTATACGCTATTGCGCCGCGCCTATCGGCCGTTTGTTAGTCACTACATCGCGCTTTCATCCGAACTTGTTACATACCTGAGTGATGGTGTGCGAGTGCAACGTGATCGAATTTCGCACGCTTACAACGGCGTGGATACGGTCAAGTTCACGCCGTCGCAGGGCAGGCGTGTAGCCGTTCTCGGCTGTCCGTTTGTTCCCGGGCAGCAATGGTTGGTAGGTACGGTGGGTCGTTTGCAGCCGGTCAAGGACCAGCTGACGTTGGCAAGGGCTTTCGTGCGCGTGCTTGCGTTGCAGCCAGAGTTGCGCTCACGCCTGCGCCTAGTGATGGTGGGTGATGGGCCGCTGCTCGGTGAAGTCGCGGGCGTGCTGCAGGCCGGTAGCGTCGCCGACTTAGCCTGGCTCCCCGGTGAGCGCACCGACATCCCAGACGTGCTGCGTATGCTTGACTGCTTCGTGCTGCCATCGCAGTCCGAAGGCATCTCGAACGTGATCCTGGAAGCCATGGCCAGCGCCCTGCCGGTGTTGGCCACCGATGTCGGTGGCAACGCTGAGTTAGTGGCGGCAGGCCGAACGGGTGTGATCGTGCCGCCCCAAGATCCAGAGGCCATGGCCCGGGCGCTGGCCGACCTGGTTGCCGACCCGGGGTGGGCGCGCAGCCTCGGCCGTGCCGGGCGCGCCGCGGCCGAGGCGCGGTTCAGCCTGCCGGCCATGGTCGCTACATACCAAGGGCTGTATGACCGCTTGCTGGCTAACCGCCGAGCGGCACCCGCGGTGCCAACGTGACGACCA
>JAOTTZ010000295.1 GCA_029864165.1 Burkholderiaceae bacterium | reverse complement strand
CAGCGGAATGAGACGTCGATGCGCTGGCTGTACTGACCGCTTTCGCTTTCGCTGACAGCCTGCCGAAACCACCGCTGCAGCACAAAGGCAAACATCAAAAATCCGAACGCAAGCGAGTAGGCGCCCCAGCCGTGGCCGTTGATCCATTGACCCGCGCCGAAGATGACAAACAGCATGCCGGTCGCTAGCAGAACCGGGTGCGGCGAGGGTGCCGGCACAAAGTAGTAGGGTTGTTGCCCTTGTGGGGTCGCTGCCGACATGTTGTGTTCTCCTGGAAACGAAAGCAAGTCTAAGGTAACAGGAATAGATAGGTTTTACGCTGTGCCCGCCGCCACTCCGCTGTCTATCACCCAATTGACCAACATCAACAGCAGCAGCACAAACAGAACCGCACCAACGACACCCGCGATGACGACGTGCACGGGGTTCAGTTGGTGGACATCCTTATCGTAATCGGCCGAGCGGCGAACGCCGAAAAATGACCACGCCACCGCCCGCATTGTTTGCAACAACGAACCCTTGCGAGCAACCGCATCCTTGAGCGGCGTGTTCATGTGTGGGGCTGGGCGCCACCGGCCTTGACGGTCACCGGTGCGGCAGGTACCGTGCCACCCACTTCGAAGAAGGTGTAAGACAAGGTGATGGTCGTCACGTCCCGGGGCAACTCGGGGTCGATCACGAACACCACCGGCCACTGTTTTGATTCGCCCGGCCGCAAGCTGTGTTGCTCGAAGCAGAAACATTCGAGCTTGTTGAAGTGCGACGCGGCTTGTAGCGGGGCATAGCTTGGAATCGCCTGTGCGACCATGCTGCGGTTTTGGAGGTTGCGAAACTCGTACATCACGGTCGTCAATTGCCCCGGGTGCACGTTGAGCGAACGCAGCGCGGGACGAAACTCCCATGGGCCGCGCGCGTTGGCATCGAATTCGATCATGACGCTGCGGCTCAAGTCCACCTGCGTGTTCGACCCCAGCGCCAGTGCACCGCCGGTCGCTTCGCGCTCAGATACTGCCAGCACGTTGATACCGAGCGCGCTGCAAACAGCGCGGTAAACAGGCACCAATGCATAGCCAAACGCAAACATCAGCGCCGCCACGACCAGCAGCTTGCCGAGCATGCGCCGGTTGTCGCTGCGCAAGGCTGCTTCGACGATCGAGTGCTTGGTGAGTCCAGCCATCGCGGGCTCCGTCAGGCAGTCTTCACAGGCCCAGAACCACTTTGAGAATAACGCCGACAAAAAACGCCAACGCGACCGAAGCAAGAATCAACGCCAGGCGCAAGTTGCGCCGCCTCTGATCGCGATTCATCGCTGGTCATGCGATCACGCGACGATCTTCGTTGCCGCAGCGTTGAGCTTGGGCGGGGTCTCAAAGGTATGGAAGGGTGCCGGCGATGGCACCTCCCACTCCAGACCCTCCGCGCCCTCCCAAGGGTTTTGTGCCGCCTTCTCACCCTTACCGCGCATACAAGGCAGCACGACGAAGAGGAAAAAGTACACCTGCGCCAGCCCGAAGCCAAAAGCGCCAACCGAGGCAATAGCGTTGAAGTCGGCAAACTGCATCGGGTAGTCGGCGTAGCGCCTGGGCATGCCGGCCAGGCCCAAGAAGTGCATAGGGAAGAAGGTGATGTTGAAAAAAATCAGCGAGGCCCAGAAGTGGATTTTTCCGCGTACTTCGTTGTACATCACGCCGGTCCATTTGGGCAGCCAGAAATACGCGCCCGCGAACATGCCGAACAACGAGCCTGCCACCAACACGTAATGGAAGTGCGCCACAACGTAGTACGTGTCTTGCAGCTGAATATCGACCGGCGCCATGGCCAGGATCAAACCGGTGAACCCCCCCATCGTGAACACGAAGATGAAGCCCACGGCGAACAACATTGGCGTCTCGAACGTCATTGAGCCGCGCCACATGGTCGCGATCCAGTTGAATATTTTCACTCCCGTGGGTACGGCAATCAGCATCGTTGCGTACATGAAGAACAACTGGCCCACCACCGGCATGCCGGTGGTAAACATATGGTGCGCCCAGACGATGAACGACAAAATGGCGATCGACGCGGTGGCGTACACCATCGACGTGTAGCCGAATAGCCTCTTGCGTGCAAATGCCGGAATGACTGCGCTGACAATTCCAAACGCCGGCAAGATCATGATGTAGACCTCCGGGTGGCCGAAGAACCAGAAGATGTGTTGGTACAACACCGGGTCGCCACCGCCGGCGGGGTTAAAAAAACTGGTACCGAAGTGGCGGTCGGTCAGCGTCATCGTGATCGCGCCGGCAAGTACCGGCATCACGGCAATCAGCAAGTAGGCAGTGATCAGCCAGGTCCAGCAAAACAGAGGCATCTTCATCAGCGTCATGCCCGGTGCACGCATGTTCAATATCGTGACGATGATGTTGATCGACCCCATGATCGAACTCGCACCGAGTATGTGCATCGCGAAAATGCCCGCGTCCATAGACGGGCCCATTTGCAGCGTCAACGGCGCATACAGCGTCCAGCCGGCCGCTGGCGCGCCACCGGGCATGAAAAACGATCCCACCAGCATCAGCGCCGCTGGGATCAGCAGCCAAAAACTCAGGTTGTTCATGCGCGCAAAAGCCATGTCGGCGGCGCCAATCTGTAGCGGCACCATCCAGTTCGCAAAGCCGACAAAGCCCGGCATGATGGCGCCAAACACCATGATCAGGCCGTGCATGGTGGTCAGCTGGTTGAATAGCCCCGGGTTGACGAACTGCAATCCGGGCTGGAACAACTCCATGCGGATCAGCATGGCGAGCAAGCCACCGATGATCAACATCGTGAACGAAAACAACAAGTACATCGTGCCGATGTCTTTGTGGTTCGTCGCGTACAGCCAGCGGCGCCAGCCATACGGGGCGTGGTGCTCGTGATCGTGGCTGTGTACGCCAGGGTGATGAATGACAGCGCTCATGGCGACTTCCTATGTTGTGTTCTTACTGACGTGCAGCCAGTACATCGGCAGGCTGCACCAGCTGCCCGGTCTTGTTCGACCACTGGTTCTTGGTGTAGGTGATCACAGCTGCCACGTCGGTATCGCCGAGCTGCTTCCAGGCCGGCATAGCGCCATTGTTCTGGCCGTTGAGTACGACCGCAATGGCCTTGGCTTGGTCGGCGTCAAGCACCACCGCCGCACCGTCTAGCGGCTTGATGGGCCCGGCACCCTTGCCGTTGGCCTGGTGGCAAACGGCACAGTTGCCGCTGTAGACCTTTTCGCCGCGCGCGAGCAAGTCCTCAAGCGCCCAAACCTTTGCGGGGTCGTCGGCTTTAGCGGCGAGCTTTTTCATTTCGCCATCGACCCACGCCGTGTAATCCGCGGCCGAGACCACCTTCACGTGGATCGGCATATAGGCATGCTCCTTGCCGCACAGCTCGGCGCACTGCCCGTAATAGTCGCCTACCTTTTCGGCGCGAAACCAGGTATCGCGCACAAAGCCTGGAATCGCATCTTGCTTGATGCCGAACGAAGGCACCATAAAGGCATGAATCACGTCGCTGGCAGTTGTGATAATGCGGATCTTCTTG
>JAOTTZ010000294.1 GCA_029864165.1 Burkholderiaceae bacterium | reverse complement strand
GCACCGTTACTTGACCGTGGCGGTCGGAATCGGTGCTTTGATGATTGTGCTGTCCTACGCTGTGAGCGGACGCATGGGCTTCCAGTTGATGCCCAGCATCGAGTCCGATCTTGCCGATGCGACTGCGGTGTTGCCGGTGGGCACGCCACCCGATCGGGTTGTCGCCGTGGGTGATCAACTGCGTAGCGCCGCCGAGGCGGTTGTCAACGCCCACGGCGGCGAGCGGCTGTCCGAGGGTATCTATACGCGGGTCTCTGAAAACCAAGTTCGGGTGCAGGTGTTTCTCACCGATGCGGCCGTGCGCCCCATCAGCACCTCCGAGGTGACCCGGCTGTGGCGTCAGCAAACGCCACCGATCGCCGATGCCCAGTTTGTCCGCTTCGCAGCAGATTCTGGTGGGCCCGGTGGTGGTCCAGCGCTGACCGTCGAACTCAGTCACCGCGACGTGGCGGTGCTGGACCAAGCCAGCGCGCGCTTGGCCGAGGCACTCGACGATTTCCCCAACGTGTCGGATGTCGATGACGGCTTCCAACCCGGCAAGACACAGTTCAATGTCACGCTGCGCGACGCCGGTCGCAGCCTGGGTTTGAGCGCGCGCGAAGTGGCGGCCCAGATCCGAGCGGCCTTTTTCGGCGCCGAAGTGCTGCGCCAACAGCGCGGCCGCAACGAGGTGCGTGTGCTCGTGCGCCTGCCCGAGCGCGAACGCGCACAGATTGCCGATGTGGCGTCGCTACTGATCCGCACGGCGGCGGGCACCTACGTGCCTTTGAGTACAGTGGCCCAGATCGAGCCGGGTCACGCCTACGACACGATCACCCGTCGCGCCGGACGGCGCACCGTGCAAGTCAGTGGTGACGTTACGCCCAAGAGTGAGGCCAATCAAGTGCTGGCAACGTTGCAGGCTGAGAGCCTGCCGCAACTGCAGCGCGATTTCCCCGGCCTCAGTTACGGCTTGGAGGGGCGGCAAGCCGACATGCGCGACGCCCTGCGCGCGCTAGGCTACGGTTTCCTCTTGGCGCTGGGCCTGATCTACGTGCTGCTGGCAATACCCTTTGCCAGTTATCTGCAGCCCGCCATCGTCATGTTCGCGATTCCCTTTGGCGTCTTCGGCGCCATCATCGGCCACTTGTTGATGGGTTATTCAATGAGCATCATCTCGATGATGGGCATGGTGGCGCTGTCGGGGGTGGTGGTCAACGATTCGCTCCTGATGGTGCATTACGCCAACCAACGGCGAGCCCTCGGCGACACGCCGTTTGAGGCCATCGTCCGCTCCGGCACACGTCGCTTCCGGCCTATCGTGCTGACGACGCTGTCCACCTTCGGCGGGTTGGCGCCTATGATCTTTGAAACCTCGCGCCAGGCCCGTTTCATGATCCCGATGGCGATCTCGGTCGGCTACGGCATTTTGTTCGCCACCACCATTACGCTGATTCTGGTGCCCTGCCTGTACCTCATTGCCGAGGACATCAAAGGCCTGTTTGACAAAAAATCTCGCCAGACAAAGGAGTCCCCTACTCCGGAATCCCAAGGGTGAAAGGCTGCACTCGCAGCCGACGGCCTTGAATCTCCGCGCGAGCAGGGCGATGCGCTTGTTCGCCCGGCGATGATGTTGAAGCGTTTCGAGCGGTGCGGTGCAATGTTCGCGACGGCCGCGGCGTGAACATGGCTTAGCGGTAATCGACTTGGCCGTGCTTGGTGCCCACCAGTCGGCCCTGCGAGAGGGACATCAGCAAGACAGCGATCAGCTCGTGCATGATGATCGTGTGTGTATTTCCCGATTCTTGGTAGTGGTGTCGCAAGGCGTCGCGGACCTTGGTCACACCGGTGACGTCGATCACGATGTCGATGGCGTCGCCCTGGCGGGCAAAGTCCATGAAGTCGTGGGTGGTCCTGATGTCGCGGCCTCGGGCGAGGACCATGCCGGGTTGCTCGTCGCTGAGGTCGGCTACGCCGACAACATCGACAAAGCTGGCATCTAGCAGTTGGCGTAACAGTGGTGTACCGGTCTCGCCCGCGCCAACGATGGCAATACGAATCTTTTTCAACGGTAGCTCCTCTCAGAAACGATAGGGGCGCACTATAGCAGCAGACACTGGGCTTGTGCGCCGCCTTGCAAAGTAGATGCAGAGACTGTTGGATGGCACCGTTCGGTCAGCATCGAGACTTGATGTCAAGCCTGCTCTCTATTCTGACCAGCATTCTTCCGCATCGAAAAATTCGGCGAGGCGCGCAGCACGTCCGCTGGAATGGCGGGTTGGACGTCATTATTTGGAGCAACCACCCGCTGTTTGCTTGAGTTCGACGATGACTACATGCGTAGACGTTTCACCAACGTTTTCGCCAATATGTGTTTGCGCCTCGGACCACATGACGTCGCCCGCGTTGAACTGCCGGGCAAGTACCTTGCCGTCCGGCAACGTGATTGCTCGTTTAAACGGACTCAGCGCATAGAGCACGAACGCGGGATGCGTGTGTTGATGGGTTTTCTCGCCTGGTTGGTCAAGGTAGTTGAGGACTCTCACACACTCATTTTCCAGAATTACTTTGTATTTGTCTCCGTCAGTGTGCACTGCGTCCTGAGCGACTGCAACGGATGAAAGCACCATAAATACGGCGAGGAACAAGCTGCGCAGCATGTGAATCTTTCTGTTGGAAATTGGCAGTGTGGCACACGTTGGACTGTGAGGCACAACGACCCCAAGCTCAGCGACCGCGGAGTGCGGCGCGGCACCTGCACGGTGGGCGGAAAGGTGGCGTCGGAAGCGGAGGAGCCTAGGGGCAGGCGTCAAATTGGATAGGCCGCCATGCTGCTCATCAGAACACGGCGTCTACGCCGGTTTGGCATAAGAGTTCACCGTCGATCGCCACCGTTTTTTTGTTGAGATCGGTGAGATCAAAGTCGGACGTTACCCCTACTGTCGCCATCCCGAACAGGCGACGCTTTACTACCTGGTGCGATGTCGGCAGACTGGTCGCGCGTGGCAAGCCCTGCTTGTCTTGCGGCCCATCGGATCGATAGCCCGAGTGCTTGCCGTTGCTCATTGGTTTGGCTTGGTCGACGAAGCGGCAGCCCGAGCGTCGGCGACGGTGAGTAGGTCGCTCAGCGCGTAGTAGGCGCGTCCGTTCAGTCCGGTGATGTCGCGGATTCGGTTCAGCCGCGCGTAGATTGTGTTCGGATGCACCTCGAGACGCGCCGCCGCCTTGATCAGGTTCATGTCTGCATCGGCATAGGCGCGAAGCGTACTCGCCAACGCGCCGCCGAGTTTGTCATCGGCCCGATAGAAGTCGTTCGTCCATGCTGGCAGCAGACGCTGCAGATCGTCGCCCGCGACGTGAATCATCAACTGGCGCAGCGGGGTGGCCGCAAACTGCACGACCCTTTGCGTCAGACTGGCCATGCGCATCGCCAACAGGGCCTGACGGTGGGCGGCGGGAATCCTCGAAGTGGAAAACACATCGCCACTGACCCTGATCAGCACGCCATTGCCGGCGGTCGACATGCTGTTGGCGATGCGCGTCGCGAGTGAGGCACTCGGTCGGGGCGTCAAGCCGGATGTGC
>JAOTTZ010000346.1 GCA_029864165.1 Burkholderiaceae bacterium | reverse complement strand
GACATGGCTGCGCGGTGCAGGTCAAGGTCGGAACCACGACCTGCAACGACGCCGATCACAGGAACGCCGCTGGCGTGCAGACCGCGAACGGCCTCGACAAAGTAGCGTAGGCCCTTGTAGGCATAGATGCGACCAAAGAAAAGGAGGCGCCGCCGATCAGTTGTGTCAACGACGGCTTCACGATCACCCTGCCCTAGCGGGCCATGGGCCACGGAATGGACGTGCCCGCGGAGATTGGGCCAGTGGTGCTCTACCAGTTCGGACAGACATCTGCCATGCGTGATCGCTGCTGTGGCGCGCCGACGATCGACCCAGCGGTACAGCCGGAAACGCGAGAAATGGAAGGCGCGGGCGTCCTGGCCCGAATGCGGTTCGGGATCGTGTACTGTCAGTACGATAGGTATCGCAGGCAACAGAAGCAAAGCCAGTACCAGCTCGTCGCGCGGACACTCCTGCACATGAAGTATTTTTGGTGCGAAGGCACGCAGCCAACCAGTCAAACGCCAGCAGTTAGCGAGTACGCCCCAGGCACTGCGCGGCCTATTCAATGCACGCAGCGTGATGCCAGGAACGTCAAACACTCGTTGGTAATGTTCGCCGAGTTCATCGCGGGCGTTACCGTCGTAGACCACCACCAAGAGTTCGCAGTGGGCGGCCAGTGCACGAGCCAAGCGCCCTGCGTACTCGGCAAAGTGCAAAGAGATCAAACACACTCGCGGGCGCGTAGCTCCCGCCATTGCGTGCTCCTGACGAATTGCCGACCGCGCCGCAATCTTCATCCCATCACCCACCAGACTCGGCTCGGATTCGCGTTAAGCACATCGGCAGCGTGAGGGCGGACTACGGGTTCGTATTCAAGGTCGCCGCCCAAGGCGTATGTGCATTGCCCCTCGGCCAGGGAGAAACCAAGCTGGGTGCCCCCACCGCAGCAGCGGTCTTGCGTCGCAGCGAGTTGGTCAAAGCGTGTAGCAAATTTCAATGCTGTGGCAATCGTTGCATTCTCCAGAAGAAACTCCGCCACGGTGACCTCGCCAACGCCAGCCGTTTCGGCGACCGATGCAAGGGCCGACTGCGTGGCATAGGCAATGTTGGCCTGTTCTTTGACCGTTTTGACAATGACGCTAGCTTGCATGCGAGATTCTTCAGGAATTGCCACCCACAAGCCACACCAACAGCGGGACGGGCGTGCTCGGTGGCTTCATTGCAGGAATGCGAGCACCCTGCACTTTATATGTCTGCTTCGTAGCGCTTTTGCACGCCTAGCCCACGCGTCAAACTTTCGCTTCTGACATCAGGTGTATTCGGCACTACCGGTAGGTCGCCGAGCAGGTTACGGCTAACGTCCTTGGCCCACACACTGTACGCGATGAACGAACACAACCGTCACGCCACATCGAAAACGTGAGGACGGCACCGTGCGTGTACCGCAATCAGGAAGCGGTACGCGAGACAAACTACCTCAGCTGCGCCACGTTGAGCTGAGGCGGTACAAGCGAGGTACCACGCAATTCCAAATTGTACCGCTCGACCAAGCCCGACATGTGAGTCTGGTCGCAGTGTGATTGTAAAGGCCCCTCTGCAGTTTTTCGCCCTGGGACACAATAGTCAACGACGTACAACGATGTGCTGGACGGTGCAGTAGGGGGCTCTAAACGATCACGTCGGAGTTGTAGAGTGTAGAGACCAACATGGGTTGGCGGGACGCCGCCAGGTTGTGTTCGAACACGCTCGCGCACTTGGCATCAGGCGGCGGAAATCGGTCAATGCCACGCCCCACGATCAACGCGCGCAGCTCCGAGACGCCGAGATCGGCCATCGGACGGTCGCGGGTCCGTTCGGTATGCGCATTCATTCGGTGCGGCATGGTGTAGATGCCGCAGAACAGTGGCACAACAAGACACACATCGATAACGCGCCATCAACCGTTCCGACGCGTTGGCGCACCCAGTACGCGCGCCAACGCTGCGAACTGCGCATCGTTGAACTCCAAAGCGGCTGCTCGCGCCTCACGCGCCATCGTGTCGGCGCCAGCAGGGTTGCGCAATAGTTCAAGCACGGCTTCAGCCATGGCGTCGGCGTCTTCGCTGCCGACGCAGATGAACGCGCGGCCGGTATAGGCCTCAAGACCACGCGCCCCCGAATCGGTGGTCACCAAGGGCATGCCAAGAGCCATTGCTTCTATGGACTTAATGCACAACCCCGTGCCAGATTGAACAGGGTTAACCGCCAATGCAGCCCGCCTGTAAGCGGACAACAAGTCGGCTACCCGACCCAACTTGATCGTCCCGGGCACGTCGGCCACATGAGCGCAGACGTCACCAGCCAACAGTACGGAGAAGTCCGCAAGCTGGCGCTGCACCTTCGGCAAAACTTGCTGAGCGAAAAAGTTTACGCCCGTGACGTTGATTGGATTGGACGACGCTACAATGACTGCAGTGGGGGTACGGGTGCGCTCGACGACGAGCGCTGCGTCAAACATGTGGCCCACAGTCTCAACCGAAACCTGGCCTTTCATGAGGGCAGAGAATGATTGTGCCTCCTGTGACTGTATTGCAATCACAGCATCGGCGCGGGCCAAACCACGGTGTTCGTCCTCTTCGGTAACCGAGAACCATTTGTAGTCTTGCGCCGCTGCGGTGAACTGGCGGTGGCGGTTTGTGAAGCGATCGTGCGTATCGACTATTCGCCTTACGCCGGCGTCGAAGGCTTCTAGCGCGCGTGACATGTAGAGGTACTCGACGATCACGGCGTCGAACCGATGCTGCTCATGCAGTGCGCGCAGCATTGGTGTCAATTGCTGATCGTACCAAGCGTCCAGGGACCATCTGAAACCCGCTTCGCGGCCTAGCCGCTTTTGCAGCCGACGCCACAAGCGCTCAATTGCCCAGTGGACACCACGCCGAGGTCGGTAGGCAAGGACGTGAAGGCGAGACCCGAAGTGTGCGGCCATGCTTGCGTCGGGCGCGACTGGTGCCTCGCAAGCTAGTGCGAATTGCACTTCGTGCCCAAGGCGTGAGACTGCCGAACTCAGATTGAGTATCCTCGCCCGATTACCCGCGTTTGTCGGGTGAGTTGGTGTGTC
>JAOTTZ010000014.1 GCA_029864165.1 Burkholderiaceae bacterium | reverse complement strand
CGCGGCGCGCTGCGGCGCTGTCCTCGTGCACCACGAGACCGTAGGCGGCAAAGGTCATTAAGGCGAAGAACAGATAGAAGCTCGCGACGTCCTGCGCCAGGATCAACCCGACATTGCCCCCAAACGTCAGCAGGAAGAATCCGCTGAATCGAGTGCGCCGGGGATCGGCGGCGAGATAGGCGCGCGCGTAGATCCCGGCGCTCAACCACAGCGCCGCGGTGAAGAACAGAAAGACCCGCGCTGTGGCGTCGAGCCCGAGGCGCGCGCCGAGCAGCAGCCACGGCACCTCGAGCGTGACGCCCGGTGTGCCGAAGAGCGCAAGGCCCAGCGCCGGCAGCGGTACCCATGGCGCCAGGGCGAGCGCCGCCGTGCGGGCGGTGCGCACGGGCATCAGCGCGGCCAGTGCGAGAGGCAGCACGATCGCCGCCATCAGCAGCGCGCTCATTGGAGCCCCCGTGCGGCGCTCATCTCAAGTACTCCCGCGCGGCGATCAACTTCGCCCAGTCGAGAGGGCTGAACGGCATGGCGGCGAGCAGCCCGGCGCCCACCGTGAGCAGCGCCGTCACCAGCGGCGGCCCGAGCAGCCGCCAGTCGGTCTCGAAGCGCCCGCGGGGCGTTTCGACCGGCCATGGGCCTTCCTGGGGTTTGAACCAAGCGGCGTGCAGGATAGGCAGCAGGTAGGCGGCGTTGAGCAGGCTGCTCGCCACCAGCACGCCCAACACCCAGGGCATGTGCGCCGCCAGCGCGCCGAGGCCGAGATACCACTTGCTGATAAAGCCCGCCATCGGCGGCACGCCGATCAAGCCAAAGGCCGCGACCGTGAACGCCGCCATGGTCCATGGCATGCGCCGGCCGACGCCGTTCATCTCGCTGACGTGGTGGACGCCAAGGGTCTCGGCGAGGTTGCCGGCGCAGAAGAACAGGGTGACCTTCATGATCCCCTGGTGCACGAGATGCACCAGGCCCCCGATCGTGCCGATCGGCCCGAAAACGGCCACCCCCACAATGATGTAGGACACTTGGCTCACGGTTGAGAACGCAAGGCGTTTCTTCAGGTCATCCTGCACCAGCGCGCGCAACGAACCGTAGAGAATGGTGACGCAAGCGACGATGGCCAGCGGCACGAGCAGCCCGAGGTCGGCAGCGAACTCGATGCCATAGACGTTGTACACGACCCGCACGATGCCGAACGCGCCGGCCTTGACCACGGCGACCGCATGCAGCAACGCAGAGACCGGCGCCGGCGCTGCCATCGCCGCCGGAAGCCAGCCGTGAAGCGGCACGAGAGCCGCCTTGACCCCCAGACCCGCGATGAGCAGCACGAAGATCGTGGCGAGCGCGGCGTGGTGCCCGGGCGGGAATTGGGAGAGCACGCCGCCCTGTGTGAACTCGACGTTGCCTGCCAGCGAGTAGAGCCAGGCGATACCGACCAGCAGCACCGCGCCGCCGGCCTGTGTGTAGGCGAGGTAGATCTTGCCGGCATGCAGGGCCTTGTCGGTGCCGCGGTGCACCACCAGCGGATAGGTCGAGAGGGTCAGCAGTTCGTAGAAGAGAAAGAACGTGAGCAGGTTGCCGGCCAGCGCGATGCCCGTGGTGGCGGTGATGCACAGGCTGAAGAAGCCGAAGAAGCGCGAGCGGTGCGGTGAGCCCTCCAGATAGCCGATGGCGTAGAGGGTGGTGAGCAGCCACAGCACGGCCGAGAGCGTGATGAACAGCATTCCCAGCGCGTCGGCGCGCAGCGCGAAGTCGATCCCAGGCAGCAACTCGTAGCGCGTCTCGTAGTGCTGCTGCCCAAAGACACCCCAGAGCATGACGCCGACCAGCACTAGCTTGAGGGTCGCGCCACCGAGGTTGAGCGCACTGCGCAGGCGATGGCGTCGCTCGGCCAGGAAGAAAATCACGACGCCGGTGCCGAGCGAGACCGCCAGCACCAGCAGCGGGAAGGCCTCGCTCAAGCTCATGATCTATGTCCGGTGAGCAGCGCCAGCGGCCCGGTGGCGACGAAACCGAGCGCCAACGACACGACAGCAAGGGCCAGCGCGCTGAACTCAAGCGTGCGCGGGACGGGCTGGAAGATCTTGCCGCGCGGGGCAGGCATGAAGGCGCAGCGCAGCACTTGCAACACATAGGCCGCGGTCAGCAGTCCGCCGCCGATGATGACCCCGATCCACCACCACTGCCCGGCCACGAGCGCGGCCTGGAGCAGCAGCCATTTGGCGACGAAGCCGCCCGACGGCGGCAGGCCCATGAGCGATACGCCGGCCATGGCGAAGGCGAAAAGGCTGGTCGGATGGCGTGCGCTGAGGCCGTCGATGCTTGCGATGTCGTCGCGTGCCGACGACAGGATCATGTTGCCAACGGCGAGGAACATCGCGCTCTTCGCTGCGGCGTGCGAAAGCGCCTGCATCACGCCGCCGGCGAGCGCGCTGGTCGCCGCTCCGGCGCCTGTGTGGGTCACGAGTGGGAAGAGCAGGAAAAGGTAGCCGATCTGCGCGACCGTCGAGTAGGCGACCAGCATCTTGAGTTTTTCCTGGCGCAGCGCAAGTACCGAGCCCCACAGGATCGCCGCCGCGCCCAGCCAACCCAACAGTTGGCCGGCCGCTGCGGTGCTGATCGTGCCGAACAGATCGAGCCATAGGCGCAGCAACAGATAGAACGACGCCTTGATGACCAGCGCCGAGAGCAGCGCGCTCACCGGCGCGGCCGCGCCGCCGTGTGCCGGCGGCAGCCAGAAATGCAGCGGGAACAGCGCGCTCTTGACGAGCAGCCCCACGACCATCAGCGCGGCCGCGAGCCCCGCGTAGGGCGCGGGCGCGAGCAGCGGCGCGAGCAGCGCGATCGCCAGCGTACCGTGCGCGCCGTAGAGCAGCGCCACACCCAGCAGGTAAAGCAGCGAACCCGCGAGCGCCGCAAGCAGGTAGCGCATGCCTGCGGCGATGGTCTGCACGCCGCCGGTCAGGATGATCAGCCCCACGGCCGCGAGCCCGAGCAACTCGAGTGTGACGTAGAGGTTGAAGATGTCGGCCGAGAGATACAGCGCATTCATCGCCCCGATCAGAAACCAGGTCAACGGCCAGAAACCCGCAACGCCCGGTTGGCGTTCAAAATAGACGCGCGCGTACAGGCCGACGGGCAACACCACCACCGCGGTCATGAGCAACATCAATGCAGTCAGGCCGTCGGCGTAGAGCTCGATGCCCAGGGGCGGCGCCCACCCGCCGAGCGCCTGGCGCTGCGAGCCACCGGCCGCCACCTGCCAGGCCAGCACCACGGCAGCGAGCAGCCCGATCACCAGCCCCGCTGGCGCAATGGCGCGCGCCGCGCGCGGGCCAAGCAGGAAGGAGGCACTCGCGAAAATCAATGGCAGCGCAATCAGCCAGGGCAAGGTATCGACGCCGACGAACGCCTGCATGCCGGCCATTCAGTCCGTCTCGTCGAGCGTGGTTGCGCCCGAGTCTGTGAAGAGCCGGCGCATCAGCGCGAGCGCGAGCGCCGTCGCGCTCACCGCCACGACGATGCCGGTGAGCACCATGGCCTGCGGCACCGGGTCGGCGGCACCCGCGCGCTGCGCGAGCCCGACGAGGACCAGGAACACACCGCTGCCCATGACGTTGAAGGCAAGAATCTTGCGCAGCAGATGCGCATACACGATGAGCGCATAAAGGCCGAGCGCGACGAGCGAGGCGCCGGTGAACGCGTACAAGAGCCCGCCGCTCATCGGCGGCCCGGTGTGGTCGCACCGCTGAAGAGGCTGAGCAACATCAGCCCGATCGAGACCGAGAGCACCGCTTCGATCAGCAGAATCAGCTCGCTGGCCCACGTGCGTGGGTATTCGAGCAGCACCCCGCCGGTCAGCAACGCGCTGAGCGCAACGGTCAGGAACACAATGAAACCGATCAGCAGACCCCCACGCGCCAGCGCAGACGGTGGCAGCAGCGGCGTCCACCGTCCGGCAAGCCGCAGCAGCACGCCGGCGGCGGCCAGCACTGCGCCGGCCTGGAACGCACCGCCCGGGCGGTGCGCGCCGGCCCACAGCAAGTAGCCCGCGAGCAGCACTATCAATGGCACAAGCAGATGGACCAGCCCGGCGAGCACCGGACTCGCGCTCGCTGCGGCCGGCATTGGGCTATCGCCGGCCGCCAGGCGCAGCGCCAGCCCCCCAAGCACCGCGAGCAGCAGCACGGCGATCTCGAGCAGCGTGTCGTAAGCGCGGAAGTTGAGCAGCACTGCCGTGACCGGATGGCGCACACCGCTGTCGCCCAGATGCTGCTGGACAATCTGGGCGAGGCTTGTTGTCGGTGAGGGCAGATCGAGCATCGCCGTGGCAAGCGCTACAGCGAGCAACGTCACGGCCACCCGCGTCACGATCCGAAGCAGCGCGGAAGTTCGCAGCGCGGGCGCGGTCACGGCGCGTCCCCGGGGTGCCGTCGGCCGCGTTGCAAGTGGCCGACGGCATCGAGCAGCAGCGCGCCGGTGAGCCCGGCACCGATCGCCGCCTCGGCCAGCGCCAGGTCAGGCGCCGCCAGTCGTGCCCAGGCCAGCGCCATCAGCAGGCCGAAGACGATGAACAGCACCACCGCCTTGAAGAGGTCGGGGCTGGCCAGCAGGCGCCAGGCCAGCCAGAGGAGCAGCGCAGCGAGCAGCGCGTCGAGCAGCCAGGACGCGAGGATCACTGTGGCCCCCGGGGCGTGCGCTGCCACGGGGGCACGTCGTTCTCGAACGCGCTGTGGGCGATCAGGTAGCTGATCGTGGCGCTCGCCGCGAGCGCCAGCCCCCAGATCAGCGCGAGTTTGAGGGCTTCGGCGGCCGAATTCGCCTGCAGCACGAGCGCCAGGACCACGAATCCGAGCCCGAGGTTATCCACCTTGGTCAGCGCGTGCTGGCGGGTGTACACGTCCGGGAAACGCAGCAGACCGACCGTGCCGGCGAGAAAGAAGAAAGCGCCGGCGCTGAGCAGCATCACGCTCAGAAGATCGCGCACGTTCATCAGACAACCTCCGTGCTGCGCACTGTGGTGTGGCGCTTCGGGCGGGCCGGCAAGCTCACGGCGATTCGCCCTCGTCGGCGCGGCTGGCCACGCGCTTGACGAACGCCACGGTCGCCAGCACCGCCAGCGCTGCGAACACCAAGGCCACGTCGCGCAGTGCCGGCATGGCCTGCGCTTGTGCCAGCAGCAGCAGCACGGCCACGCCGGTGGTGCCGAACAGCTGCGCCGCCACCATGCGGTCGGCCGCAGTCGGACCGCGCAGGATGCGAATCAAGCCCACGGCGATGTTCAGCAGCAGGAACGCCGCGAGAGCCAGATAGAGCCTTTCCATCACTACCTCTGTGTCGAGTTCAGTCGCGATGAGCGGTCGTAGTACCACGAGTTTCTGCCGTTGCTGTGGCCGCTGGCAGGTCATTCAGGGCCTGGCCGAACAGCGCCGCGACGCGTGCCTCGGCGGCGCTCAGTTCCTGCTCGATCGGCAAACGCTCATCGAGCACATGGACCTCCAGCGCGTCACCGCGCAGGTCGACGCTGAGCGTTCCCGGCAGCAGGCTCAGGGTATTGGCCAGAAACACCTGCGACGGACCCGATGGCAGGCGCAGGTGGTATTCGATCGTCGCCGGCACCAGCGGCAGGTGCGGTGAGAGCGCGCGCCATGCCACATCGATGCCTGCACGCAGGGATCGGCGCACGAAGAACCCGGCAAAGCCCACGAGCGCAAGCGGCCTGAGCCGCGCACGCCGCGTCGGTTGCAGAACGAAACTGCTGCCCAGGGCGAGCAGGACAACCGGCGCGCCGAATGCCCACGCCGTCCCGCCAGCCAGTGCCCACCACAGAGTTGCGAGCAGCGCCGTGCGCACAAGCAGCATCCCGAGAACGGACTGTGCAACCGGGGTTTTCATGTCTGCCTGTCCGGTGTTCCCGGCGTGGGTTCGTTACGCCACCGCTGTGCGCGGGTCTCTTGCATGTCCTGACCATACCGCTCGATGTACCCGCGGTACTCGACGCACTTGTTGCGGAGGGCCTGCTTGAGGTGCACCGCCCGATGGCCCCATGAGGTCACGCGGTCGATCACGTCGGCCACCAGGAGGAAGCGATCAAGATCGTTGAGCATTGCAGTTGCCAAGGGCGTGGTGGTCGTGCCTTACTCCGTGTACCCGTACACATGCAGCTTACCTTGGTTTCGGCGCAGGTGGCATTGTCGTCGGACCCTGATCGAGATCATCCGATGTCGCCGTTGCGCTCGACCTGCAAGAGCGTGCGCACGTTGGCCGCCGAGTTGACGCGCCAGGCTCACGCGGTGAGCCATCAGACTGTCAGCGAGGTGCTGCAAAGCCTGGGCTGCAGCCTTCAAGCCAACCGCAAGACGCGCGAGGGCTCTGAGCACCCGGATCGCAACACGCAGTTCGAGCACATCGCGCGGCGCGCCAAGGAGTTCCAGCAACGCGCTCAGCCCGTGATCTCGGTGGACACCAAGATGAAGGAGCTGGTGGGGGACTTCAAGAATGCTGGGCGTGAGTGGCACCCCCAGGGCCAGCCGCCGGCCGTGCGAGTGCACGACTTCCAGGATGATGAGCTGGGCAAGGCGATTCCCTACGGCGTGTACGACCTCGGTGCCAATACCGGTTGGGTCAGTGTCGGAATCGATCACGACACACCCGAGTTCGCTGTCGAATCGATCTACTGCTGGTGGCGCCAGATGGGCCGCAAGACCTATCCCGAGGCACGCGATCTGCTCATCACCGCAGACGGCGGCGGCAGCAACGGATCGCGCACGCGGTTGTGGAAAGTGGCCCTGCAGCGCCTGGCCGATGTCACGGGCCTGAAGATCGGTGTCTGCCACTTCCCGCCGGGCACCAGCAAGTGGAACAAGATCGAGCACCGAATTTTCTGCCACATCACCCGCAACTGGCGCGGACGGCCGCTCGAGAGCCTGGAGGTCGTGGTGAATCTGATTGCAAGCACGACCACCACAAAGGGACTGCGAGTGCGTGCAGCGCTCGACACCGATGGGTACCCGACAGGGATCAAAGTCGACGCCGCCATGATGGCCTTCCTGCACCTGATTCCCGACGAGTTTCATGGTGAATGGAACGACGCAATCATTCCGACCGGAGTCGGTCGGGTCAGCAAGCAACCCAG
The DNA here is from genome assembly GCA_029864165.1 of Burkholderiaceae bacterium. Lineage (GTDB taxonomy): Bacteria > Pseudomonadota > Gammaproteobacteria > Burkholderiales > Burkholderiaceae_C > CAIKUF01. The sequence goes on along the minus strand of JAOTTZ010000014.1, from coordinate 7,372 downwards.
AAAACTCCGTGTTAAGTTGTAAAAGTAATTATTTGACAGTTACTTAACGAGTAACTGATATGGCCAAGCTGTCTTGGCTCTGTTCACGTCGAAAGAAAACTTCCTGAAGGAGCCGATCACCAGTCGGCACATACTCGTTGATTCTGACGGACAGGTGGTTTTGCAGCTGGACAAACTGAAGCCTGGGACCTATGCAGTGAGCGTCTACTACGATCAGGACGGCAACGGAAAACTAAACACCGGATTGTTTGGTATTCCGACCGAGCTGGTGGGCTTTTCCAACAATGCCGAGGGCTTGTTCGGCCCGCCGTCGTTCGAGAAAGCAGCCTTCTCGGTCTCCACCACCCAAACTATAGAAATCACGTTGGGCAAAGCCAAGGACTGAGTTGCGCTTGCGATGCAGCGGGCAACTCGCCAGGCTCTGGTGCAATTGCGAAACCGTGCCGGGTATCGCGGTAGGGATTCCCGTTTCCTCGCGCGTGCCCGCACAAGTCCGAACGGGCCCGCTTCGGGCATCCGGTTCCTACCATGGGTATGTGACGGCAAAGCGCCGGTTCGGCCATGGTTGACGGACACAAGTGATGGCTGCTCACTCGTCGGCGAGCCTTATTCGCACGCCCCAGCCGCTGTGACGCTTACCCGGCTCTGCGTCCGTAACGAGCGCGTCTGTTCCGTATTCGGCTTGGTTCCCTCCCGTGGCGGCACCGACTCCACAGCGGGTTGCCCGGCCTTCTTTGTTAGCAGGCTTCATCGCGACTATGCCAGAACGTGATTCCTCTGGCCTATAGGATCGCGTCTGGTTTGTTGATTTCATAGTGGGCATCGTGATGCCCCGTTTAACGTCGGCGCGCTTGAGCCAACTCGCAAGCGGCGAAAATGCAGGCCCAGCACCTTGGGTGCTCCGCCCACATAGTGCTCCCCCCCGGTTTCAGACGGCGGCGACACTTCCGACATATCGAGACCACGCCCATGCTATTTGGCTTTTACCCCCGTGTTTACCCCCGTACGCTGCTGGCCTGCGCATTTGCCGTTGTGTGCGGCGTCTCGCTAGCAGCGTCACTCGCGCCGGTCGCGGCCGAGAACGGCATGGTCGTCACTGCGCAGCAGTTGGCCACCCGCGTCGGCGTTGACGTGCTCAAAGACGGCGGCAATGCTGTCGACGCAGCCGTTGCGGTCGGCTATGCACTCGCTGTTGTGTACCCTGCGGCCGGCAACCTGGGCGGTGGCGGCTTCATGACGATCCAGCTCGCAAATGGAGACAAGACGTTCATCGATTTTCGCGAGAAGGCGCCGCTGGCAGCGACGGCCGATATGTACCTCGACAAGAACGGCGAGGTCATACCAGGCGCGAGCACTTCGGGTCATTTGGCGGTGGGCGTACCGGGCACGGTCGCTGGCATGGAGCTGGCACTTTCCAAGTACGGCACGATGAAGCGTGCTGCGGTGATGGCGCCGGCCATCCAGTACGCGCAACGTGGCTTCACGCTGGCCCAGGGCGACATCGACATGCTGCACAGCGCAACCGATGACTTCAAGCGCGATGCCGCCAGCAGTGCGATTTTTCTGCACCGCGGCAAGCCGTTCAGACCTGGCCAGGTGCTGGTGCAAAAAGACCTCGCAAGCACGCTCAAGCTGATCAGCAACAACGGTGCGAAAGGGTTTTACAAGGGTCCCGTGGCGGCCGCGTTGGTTGCGGCCAGCCGAACCGGCGGCGGCATCTTGAGGCAAGCCGATCTCGACCAGTACCAGGCGCGCGAGCTCAAGCCCGTCGAATGCGACTACCGTGGTTTCGGCATCGTTTCAGCGCCGCCACCCAGCTCGGGTGGTGTCATCCTCTGTGAAATCCTCAACGTGCTCGAAGGCTATCCACTCAAGGAAATGGGCTTTCGCTCGGCGCGCGCGGTGCACTACCAGATCGAGGCCATGCGTCACGCCTATGTGGACCGCAATAGCTACCTCGGTGACCCGGACTTCGTCGACAACCCGCTGGCGCGGCTGCTAGACAAAGACTACGCGGCGAAGATCCGCGCCGCCATCGATCCAGCCCAGGCGGGCCGCTCGCAAGACATCATGCCCGGCGTCGCCCCGCACGAGGGCAGCGATACAACGCATTATTCGATCGTCGACCAATGGGGCAACGCGGTCGCGGTGACTACGACGCTCAACGGCTGGTTTGGCGCCAAAGTCACCGCCGCGAAAACCGGCGTCGTCTTGAACAACGAAATGGACGATTTCACTATCAAGATTGGCGTGCCCAACCTGTACGGCTTGGTGCAGGGCAAGGCCAATGCCATTGCGCCGGGCAAGCGGCCGCTGAGCTCAATGAGCCCCACCGTCGTCACCAAGAACGGCAAGCCGGTGCTGGTGGTCGGAACGCCTGGCGGCAGCCGCATCATTACCACAGTACTGCACGCCATCGTCAACGTCGTCGACTATGGCATGAACGTGCAAGAGGCTGTAGACGCACCGCGCTTTCACCAGCAGTGGCTGCCCGAGGCCACGAGCATAGAGCGTTTCGCGCTCAGCCCCGACACACGCCAAATCCTCGAGGGCATGGGCCACCAGTTCACCGACGCAGGCTTGAGCACGCACCTCGCCGCGATCATGATCGGGGCACCAGCGCTGGTCGAAAAACCGGTCGGCAAGAACCGCTTCTACGGCGCAAATGACCCGCGTCGCAACACCGGGCTGGCTTTAGGTTATTGAGTGCCCGAGAATTTTGGCGAGAAACTGCTGAGCGCGCTCCGAACGCGCGTCTGGTTGATCAAAAAATTCGTTGCGGGTACAGTCTTCGACGATTCTGCCGCCGTCCATGAAGATCACGCGGTGGCTGACTTTCTTCGCAAATCCCATCTCGTGCGTGACGACCATCATCGTCATGCCTTCTTGGGCCAGCATCATCATCACGTCAAGCACCTCACCGACCATTTCGGGGTCGAGCGCAGAGGTTGGCTCGTCAAACAGCATCACGATAGGGTCCATGCTGAGCGCGCGGGCGATCGCCACGCGCTGTTGCTGGCCGCCTGAGAGCTGACCGGGGAACTTGTCTTTGTGTGCCATCAGTCCGACGCGCTCCAACATCTTCAGGCCGCGTGCCTGGGCTTCGTCACTACGGCGTTTGAGTACTTTGACTTGCGCCAGCGTGAGGTTTTCGGTCACGCTGAGGTGTGGGAAGAGCTCAAAGTGCTGAAACACCATGCCCACCCGCGCGCGCAGCTTGGGCAGGTCGGTCTTGCGGTCAGCAACAGAGATGCCGTCAACGACAATTTCGCCCTGCTGAAAGGGCTCCAGCGCATTCACCGCCTTGATGAGCGTTGATTTGCCAGAACCTGAGGGGCCGCAGACAACGACGACTTCGCCACGTTTGATGCTGGTACTGCACTCTGCCAGCACCTGAACCTTGCCGTACCACTTGGAAACGTTCTTGATCTCAATCATCGTGGCACCTCAACGAACAATCTGAATCTTGAGTTGCAAACGGCGCACCAGCATCGACAGGCTGAAGCAAATGACAAAGTACACCACCGCGGCAAGCAAATAGGTCTCGACCGGGCGGTTGAAGCTCTTGCCGGCGAGCTCAAAGCCCTTGAGCAAGTCGTATGCGCCGATGGCGTAGACCAGCGAGGTGTCCTGGAACAAGACGATGGTCTGCGTCAGCAACACCGGCAACATGTTGCGAAACGCCTGTGGCAACACAATGAGCTGCATGCATTGCGCGTAGCTCATCCCCACGGCGTAACCCGCTTGCGCCTGCCCGCTGGGGACAGATTGAATGCCGGCGCGCATGATCTCGCTGTAATACGCCGCCTCGAACACCGTGAAAGTGATGATGGCCGACAGCTCAGCGCCCATGGGCCGTCCGATCAACATCGGAATCAGCAAAAAAAACCACAGAATCACCATCACCAGCGGAATCGAACGCAGCGTGTTCACGTACGCCGCCGCTGGAATGACCAACCACTTTCGCCCCGACAGCCGCGCCAGCGCCAGCAGGGTGCCGAGCACAACGCCACCCAGCATCGCGATCAAGGTCAGTTGTACCGAAAAAATCAAACCCTTGACGATGAAGCTGGAGACGACACTCCAGCTCATGAAAGCAAAGTCCAGATTCATCGGTGCTCGCCGATCATGCCGGGTACGCTGATGCAGTTCTCGATCAGCAACGCGACGCGGTTGATCGCAAACGCCGACAAAAAGTACAGGCCGGTGACGGCTATATAAATCTCAACGCCGCGCGAAGTTTCTTCTTGTGCCTGCATCGCGAACATCGTCAGCTCGGCCACGCTGACCGCGAACGCTACCGCCGAGTTCTTGACGATGTTCATCGCCTCGCTGGTCAGCGGCGGCAGGACGATGCGAAACGCCATCGGCAACAACACGTAGCGGTAGGTCTGCGCGAGCGTCAGACCCATCGCTAAGCCGGCGTGGCGCTGGCCCTGGGGTAGCGCTTGGATGCCTGCCTTGACTTGCTCGGAAACGCGCGCCGAAGTGAAAAAGCCGAGCGCGAACACCACCAGCCAAAAGCTAGGGACGCTGCGCAAGGCGAGGAATATCGACGGGATGACGTGGTACCAAATGAAGATCTGAACCAGCAGCGGAATGTTGCGGAACACTTCAGTCCACGCGTTGCCGACCAGCACCCACCCTTTATGCGGCGTGGTGCGAAGTATCCCCATCAGCGCGCCGACGAACAGTGCAACGGCCAACGCCATCGCAGACACCGCAACCGTCCAGCCCCAAGCCGATAGCAACCATTCAAGGTAGGTGCGTCCGCCACCGGTGCCTTGCAGGAAAACCTGCCAGTCCCAATTACTGCTCAAGGCTGTTTCACGCGGGCCGATCAGCTATAAAAAGACGAGGCGCGGCACCGGGCTTTGCGCGTCAAGGCATCGGGCGCTGAGCGCTGACTTCAACCGCCGCCGGTTGGTTTCAGTGGGCGTAGTCTTCAACCGGCTTGTCGTTGGGGTTGGTCCACGCGGCCCGGGTCGCTTCGCTGAGGGGTAGGCCAATGGTGGTGTTGCTTGGCGGAATAGGTTGCATGAACCACTTGTCGTAGGTTTTGGCGAGCTCGCCGCTTTTGATCTGTGCTTTGATGCTGTCGTTCACCGCCTTCTTGAAGGCAGGGTCGTCTTTGCGCATCATGATGGCGATCGGCTCGATAGCCAACACCTCGCCAACGATTTTGAAATCCGCAGGGTTTCTGGATTTGGCAATGCTGCCCGCCAGGATCTGGCTGTCCATCACGAAAGCATCGGCACGGCCGGAAGCCAACAGCAAAAAGCTGTCGGCATGGTCCTTGCCAAACACTTCGCGGAAGTCCGCACCACCTGCGCGCCGGTGCTTGCGCAGCAACCGCACCGAGGTCGTTCCCGTCGTCGTCGCGACGGTCTTGCCATCGAGTTGGTCGATGCTGGTGATGCCCGAGTTCGCCTTGACAGCGATGCGCACTTCCTCGACGTAGGTGGTCACCGCGAACGCAACAGTTTTCTGGCGGGCGGCGTTGTTGGTCGTCGAACCGCACTCGATATCGACCGTGCCGTTTCGCACCAGCGGAATGCGGTTTTGCGAGGTCACGGGCAGGTACTGGACGTCTAGCCTGGCGAGGCCGAGCGACTTCTGGATGTCCGACAGCACGCGCCGGCAGACGTCGACGTGAAAGCCGGCATACTTGCCGCCACCCAGCGTGTACGACAGCGCGCCCGAGGACTCGCGCACCCCCATCATCACGCTACCGTCGTTGTCTTTGATCTTCTTCAGTGTGTCTTCGGCGCGCAGCAGGCCGGTCGCCAGCAAGGCGGTGAACAGTATCAGAATCGACTTTTTCATACTGGGCCCTTGTGAGTGATGAGCGTGAAAGTCTTCGATTCTAGGTTGACGTATCGATGAATCCGCGATGCCTCGCTGGCGCATAGACAGGATTGGTTGTTCGCGCCGCGTGCGGAGTAACGGATGCGTCGAATGTGGGCCTAGCCCGGCCGACTCGACCGGTGCCACGTTACACCACCGCGCGAACGCCACTATCGCTCGTCGGTCTCAGGCTGGACGTGATCTATCCACAATGCGAATGATGTCGCGCCGATCGATAGCGCTTAATCTGTGATCGCAGCCGTAGCCTAACGATCTTATTCTCAGTTTCTTCTGTGGGAGATTTTGACGAATACCGAACTACGGTGCTTGTTGCCTTGAGTTTTCTAGTCTTAAAGGAGAGCGGATCATGAAGACACCCGTACTTCACGCCGGCCTCGTCGTTACGCTGCTGTGTGTCGCAGCGACCAGCCTTGCACAAAGCATCACGCAGAAATGGCGGTCCGGCCTTGCGGGGGCAAAGCTGACGACTTACTCCGGCTCAGCGATCAGCGCCAACAGCACGCTCACCGTCCTCGACTTTTGCCGCAACGGTCGCTATCGTTACTACAAGGAAGGCAGTTGGTCGGTACCCGGTCAGGCAGGCGGTGCGTCCAACACGACCATCACCGGGCGCTGGGATGTTCAGCAGCGGGGCTCGAAGACGCTGTTGGTGTACAAAACCGACCGTGGTCAAAGGGGCGCCTACCCGATCTATTTGCAGAGAAATGGGCGCGTGAACATCGGTGGGGCGGCCTATGGTGTGCAGGCGGGCGGGGCTGGATGTTAGCGTGAAAGACCAGTGGCTGTGGGTGAGGACGGACTAACACGGCAGAATCAAACGTCCAACGTGGTCAGCTCAAGGTGGTGCTGACACGAGCACGCGCCTGATGCGCCGCGCTGTAGCCAAAGTGGCGCGTTGGGTGCCGACACCAGGGCCTCGCGGCCCACGGCCCTATCTACGCCTGCGAAGGTGGCCAACACAGGGGGCACGCAGGTAAACTGGGCTTTTGTCTTGTTGCGCGACGCACAGTAATCGCGTCGCACGCGGGGCTTCCACCATGCAACTGATCGAACCCATACGCGCCGACGCTGCTGCCTTGGCCGCCATCCGGCGTGAACTTCACGCTCATCCTGAACTTTGCTACGAGGAGCAGCGCACCTCGGACTTGATCGTCAACGCGCTTACCGAATGGGACATTCCCGTGCACCGCGGCCTGGGCAAGACCGGCGTGGTGGCGATCCTGAAAAGCGGCAACAGTAACCGCGCCGTGGGCTTGCGCGCCGATATGGACGCACTGCCCATCACCGAGCACAACCGCTTTGCGCACGCAAGCCGGCACGAGGGAAAAATGCACGCCTGCGGCCACGACGGCCACACCGCGATGCTGCTGGCCGCGGGCAAGCACTTGTCCCGGCACCGCAACTACGACGGCACGGTGTACCTGGTGTTTCAACCGGCCGAAGAGGGCGGTGGTGGTGCACGCGCGATGATGAACGACGGTTTGTTCACGCTGTTCCCGATGGA
>JAOTTZ010000292.1 GCA_029864165.1 Burkholderiaceae bacterium | reverse complement strand
ACAGCGCACACGCCAACCGCTTCGACACCTACAAGGAATACGCCCAAATCATCAACGATCAGTCGCGCCGCCATATGACGCTGCGCGGGCTGTTCGAGTTCAAGATCGACCCCGGCAAGGCGATTGCGGTAGAAGAGGTCGAACCCGCTACCGAGATCGTCAAGCGCTTTGCCACCGGTGCGATGTCGCTGGGTTCGATCTCGACCGAGGCGCATGCCACGCTGGCAGTCGCCATGAACCGCATCGGGGGGAAAAGCAATACCGGTGAAGGTGGCGAAGACCCAGCACGCTATCGCAATGAGTTGAAGGGCATTCCAATCGCTCAGGGCACCAAGTTCAGCACGGTCGTCGCCGACGCCAACGTGCAAGTCGATTACGAGCTCAACGAGGGCGATTCACTGCGCTCGAAAATCAAGCAAGTGGCCTCGGGTCGATTCGGCGTTACCACCGAATACCTCGTGTCTGCCGATCAAATTCAGATCAAGATGGCGCAGGGCGCCAAGCCCGGTGAAGGCGGGCAATTGCCTGGCGGCAAGGTCAGCGAGTACATCGGCAAATTGCGCTACTCGGTGCCTGGTGTGGGGTTGATCTCGCCGCCGCCGCACCATGACATTTACTCGATCGAAGACCTTGCGCAGTTGATCCATGACTTAAAGAACGCCAGCCGGCACGCCAGCATCAGCGTCAAGCTGGTGTCTGAGGTGGGTGTGGGCACCGTCGCTACCGGCGTGGCCAAAGCCAAGGCCGACCACGTGGTGATCGCCGGCCACGACGGTGGCACGGGCGCGTCGCCGTGGTCGAGCATCAAACACGCCGGTACGCCGTGGGAGCTGGGCCTGGCCGAGACGCAGCAGACGCTGGTGCTCAACCGCCTGCGTGGGCGCATACGCGTGCAGGCCGACGGCCAGATGAAAACAGGGCGTGACGTGGTGATCGGCGCCCTGCTGGGTGCCGACGAGTTTGGCTTTGCTACGGCACCCTTGGTGGCCGAGGGCTGCATCATGATGCGCAAGTGTCACTTGAACACCTGCCCGGTGGGTGTGGCCACGCAAGACCCGCTGCTGCGCAAGAAGTTCCAAGGTCGGCCCGAGCACGTGGTGAACTTCTTTTTCTTCGTCGCCGAAGAAGCACGCCAGATCATGGCGCAACTGGGCATTCGCAAGTTTGACGACTTGATAGGTCGCAGCGACTTGCTGGACACGAAAAAAGGCGTCTCGCACTGGAAGGCCAAGGGCTTGGACTTCAGCCGCATCTTTTACCAACCCGCGGTGCCGGCAGACGTGGCGCGCTACCAAGTGCAAGCGCAGGATCACGGTTTAGAGCGTGCGCTCGACTTACGTTTGATCGAAAAATGCGCCCCAGCGCTCGAGCGCGGCGAAACAGTGCAGTTCATGGAGCGGGTGCGCAACGTCAACCGCACCGTGGGCGCTATGCTCTCCAGCGAGCTGGTGCGCCGCTATCCGGAGGGCTTGCCCGACCACACCATTTTCATCCAGATGGAAGGCACGGGTGGCCAAAGCTTCGGTGCATTCCTGGCCAAAGGCATCACGCTCTACCTGATAGGCGACGCCAACGATTACACCGGCAAGAGCCTGTCCGGCGGTCGCGTGATCGTGCGCCCGGGCATTGATTTTCGAGGCGAGGCTACGCGCAACATCATCGTCGGCAACACGGTGCTCTACGGGGCTACCGGCGGCGAAGCGTTTTTTCGCGGTGTCGCTGGTGAGCGTTTCGCGGTGCGCTTGTCGGGTGCGGTGTCGGTGGTCGAAGGCACGGGTGATCACGGTTGCGAGTACATGACGGGGGGTACCGTCGTTGTGTTGGGCACCACGGGGCGTAATTTCGCCGCTGGCATGAGCGGCGGTATCGCCTATGTCTACGACGAAGACGGCAAGTTTGCCAAGCGCTGCAACACCTCGATGGTGACCCTTGAGAAGGTGTTGCCGCTGGCCGAGCAGCAAGCGAAGATGTCCCTGGCCGAGTGGCACCGGGTCAACGGTCAAGCACAGGCCGACGATACGCTGCTCAAGAAGCTGATCGAGGAGCACCACCGTTGGACGGGCTCGCTGCGTGCGCGTGAAATTCTCGACCGCTGGAGCGAGCAACGCACGAGGTTCGTCAAAGTGTTTCCGCACGAGTACAAGCGCGCGCTGGGCGAGATGCATGCGGCCAAGCAGGCCGAGGCGACGATTGCCACGGCCAAAGAGGTAGACAAGCCGGCACCCGCCGGCAAGGCCAAGGTCTGAGGAGGTTGGTCGCGAATGGGAAAAATAACCGGCTTCATGGAGTTCGAGCGTCTGGAAGAAGGCTACTTGCCGATTCCGACCCGGGTGAAGAACTACAAAGAGTTTGTGATCGGCTTGAACGTCGACCAGGCCAAAGTGCAAAGCGCGCGCTGCATGGACTGCGGCACGCCGTTTTGCATTGGCGGCTGTCCGGTCAACAACATCATTCCGGACTTCAACGACCTGGTTTATCAGAATGACTGGAAGAAAGCTTTTGCAGTGCTGGACTCGACCAACAACTTTCCCGAGTTCACCGGCCGTATCTGCCCCGCGCCGTGCGAAGCGGCGTGCACGCTCAACGTCAACGATGACGCAGTCGGCATCAAGAGTATCGAACACGCCATCATCGACCGTGCCTGGAATGAAGGCTGGGTCACGCCCCAGTTGCCGTTGCACAAGACGGGCAAGGCAGTGGCGGTTATCGGTTCAGGCCCGGCTGGCCTGGCGGCAGCGCAGCAGCTTGCGCGCGCCGGCCATGATGTGACCGTGTTTGAAAAAAACGATCGCATTGGTGGCTTGCTGCGCTACGGTATTCCCGACTTTAAGATGGAGAAGCTCCATATCGACCGGCGCATCGAGCAGATGCAAGCCGAAGGTGTCCGTTTTCAAACGGGGGTGTTGGTCGGCGCGCTACCGTCGGTGGGCAAGGTCACCAACTGGGCCAAACAAACAATCGCGGCGGACGCGCTGTGCAAGGAGTTCGACGCGGTGGTGTTGGCCGGTGGCGCCGAGAGCCCGCGAGACCTGCCGGTCGCTGGGCGCGACCTACAAGGTATTCACTTCGCGATGGAATTCCTGCCGCTGCAAAACAAGGTCAACGCAGGCGATAAGGTCAAGAACCAGCTGCGCGCTGACGACAAGCATGTGATCGTAGTAGGCGGCGGCGACACAGGCAGCGACTGCGTGGGTACCAGCAACCGCCACGGTGCCAAAAGCGTGACCCAGTTCGAGCTGCTGCCCATGCCGCCGGAGCACGAAAACAAACCGCTGGTGTGGCCTTACTGGCCGATCAAGTTGCGCACCTCGTCCAGCCATGAGGAAGGTTGCGAGCGCGACTTTGCGATCGCCACCAAAGAGTTCATCGCCGGCGAGGGCAAAGACAGCGGTAAGGTCAAGGCGCTCAAAGCCGTGCATGTGCAATGGCAAGACGGCAAGATGGTCGAGATACCCGGCAGCGAGAAAATACTGCCCGCCGACCTGGTGCTGCTGGCGATGGGGTTTGTCGGCCCGGTGGGCAGCGTACTTGACGCTTTCGGCGTGGACAAAGACGCGCGCGGCAACGCCAAAGCGC
>JAOTTZ010000293.1 GCA_029864165.1 Burkholderiaceae bacterium | reverse complement strand
TCGCTCAGTATCTTGCCATTGGAGGCAGTGAACTCGATGGTTGTGCCGGCGGGCAATATATTCCCGGGCAAGATGTTGCCCGCGAAGACAGTCGGGTTGCCATCCCTGATCGCAATCGGAAGCGTCTTTGGCACGTTGACAAACGGCGTACCGTCAACGCAATGGCTCAAGGCTACCGGCAAAGCGCCAAGCGCCGTCAGGTTGGCGCCGCTGGTCGACAGCACCTGAACCAACGAAGCTCGGACGTGAACAGCCGGTGTCTTGCTGTTGGCTACAGTTTGCTGGGTTACGGGATCGAAGTTCAGTACACCGTTGTATTGGCCATTGCCTGTCTTCGTATACAGTCCGTCGCCATTCGTGTCGATGTACGGCTCTCCTATCTCCGGGGTTGGACAGGCAGATTCCCCTTTATCTGGGTTCGCACTCTTGACCGTCGAATTGGCCTCGCCGTTAGTGATTGCGCGGTCACTTCTGAAGGGTTCGCACAAGTCGTCGAAATTTTCGCTCGGGTCGTATCGGTTGATGCTGTTCGGGATGTTGGGGTCATCCTGGAAATCTTCTTCACCCAGTGCATAAGCAAGGATGGTGATACGCCCGTCGGCGGAGCGCGGCTGAGCGGCGCAAAAGCGCACGCTGCATTGCCCGGGAATGCCTTTTTGAGTGATCACCGCGCCATCGGTCAGCGTTGTATTGACCAAGCCAGTCAGGCAGGACGCGTCGACCGTGCCACCTTCGGCGGTGAAGCTGACCGCAGTGCCATCCGGCACAGGGTTATTGAAGTGATCGGCGAGACTGACGCGGACCCTCGAGCCTATCGGCGTGTCGCAGCCGTCATGATTCATACCTTCAACATTGAAAATTTCAGTGCTCAGCGAAAAGCTGCCTTGATCAGGAATACCGGTCGAGATGACCAGTTGATCGGAAATGCTCGTGACCGCGGGGTTGGTTCCACTGATGGTGGCCGAGATCCGAACAGGGGTATTGACTATGCCCGACGCGACAACAGTGAACACCGTCCCATCGGCTCCAGAAGTGGCGGTCGTTGGGTTCAGCGTGAGGCCGCCGGTGCCCGAGGTAGTCCCCGTATTGCTGAAGACGAAGAAATCAACTACCGCGCCCGCTACAGGGTTGCCATTTTTGTCGAGAACCTTGAACTTGACGGTCGAAGACTCCTGGCGCCCGGGGCCGCCAGTCCCCTTCATCGCGATGTTTTGCGGCAGCGCCGAAACGAATGCGATCTGACCGGCCGTCGCTGCCAACACGGTCACGGTTCCCGTCCGCGTGAACGTCGCATCGGCCAGGCTGGTCGCTGCCGTGATCGTGTCCGCGCCGCCGCAACCCTTGTCCGTGTAGGAGGTGCTGGCCACCCCATTGACCGTGACCACGGGCGAGCTGATGGTCGCTTTGCCGGCGGCGGCGCAAGGCGAAGTGAAGCTGACAGACTGCGCGGGCGTGAACGGATTGGGCCCGTTCAAGACCGTGACACCCAGGCTGGCTGTGCCTCCCGCCGAGAGACTTGCGGGCGTTATCGCCAGCGCGCTGAGCGTGAGCGTTGGAAACGTGACCGCGTAGTCAATCCTTCCTGTGGTCGCCACGCCGCTCGCCACGGCGTTGGCCGTGGCCGTGAATGCACCCGCTTGCGTGCCCGCTGGCAACCCCACCCGCGCCAGGCCGTTGGCGTCGGTCAGCGCCGTGCCCGACGATGGCACGAATACGCCCGTCTTGTCGCCCGTGGTGAAGCTGACCCGAGTTTTGGGCACCGCGACCCCCTTGGCGTCTTTCAGCAAGGCTCGCAGCTCTCCCGCGTTGGCGGGCGCGACCTGCGTGATGGCCGCGCCGGACGAGTCTGTCAACGAAAGTGTGAGCGTGGCGATACCGCCCGCACCCGCCGCAGCGTCCAGACAGCCGTTAGGGAACTGCATGGTGCTTACGCCGGGCTGGCATACCGCCGGTGGGTCGCCGCCGCCACCGCATCCGGCCAAGGCCGCCGACAGTATCGCCGCGAAAATTGCTGTTCCGACTCGCATGAGATTTCTCCAAAAAACTTTCAGGCCCTTGGCCACTGTGTCGTCGCCCAGCCACTGGGTCCCGCCAAATGCGCTCAATAAGCTGCGCAGCAGTGTGCCAGTCAACAGCGGACAAAAGGGGCTTGTTCGGTGCCCTCCCCCCGGGTTGAGGGTGCAAATACGCCGCAACATCTGGCGCTGCGTACATGCCGCGCAAGCCGGCCGAAGCCAACCAGTTGGCCGGGACGCTTCATTCGCTGCGCTCGCCTTGCCGCTCGCGCTACGTCCATGCCGCGGCGCCAGCGGGTAAGCAGGCGATTCATCGTGCTTCATGGAGTCTTCACCGACTGTCTGCCGCGGCTACCGCCACCGCCACGGGCTGGCACGTGTTGCGCTCCAGGCATGCCGCCGTGGGCGCCCAATCGCGCCCCAGCACGACACGAACATCGCTGCGCCCGAGGTGCTGCTTGGGCATGACTGCCGTCGCATGCGCCGGCAGCGAGCGCGCTATGCGCTGCGCCTCCTGCTCGTGCCCGTCGCGATACTGGATCACCGTCCACCTTTGAACGAAGGGTTTCTGGTTGGTCAGACGATCGGTGCGCACGCCCTGCTTGGCGAGCCAATGCCCGACGCGCGCCGCCATGCCGGTTATGCCGTTGCCGTTGCTGACCTCCAGCCGCGACGTTTGCGGCTCCGAACCCGCGCTGCGCGCCACGATCGGTGCCACACGGCTCGCGGGCGGCACGTCCACGTCGGGCGGCGTCGCCGGCACCGTGCTTGCAACGGCTGCGGCAGCTTCCTGCAGCGACGCGACATTGGCCCGGTCGCTCACGAGCAGCGCCAGCGGCGCGGTGTCGACACCGGTGGCGCTCTCGCGCGCGGGCGCCGCGGCGATGCGCTGCGGCGTGGGCAACGACGCGGTCTGCAGCGGCACGGGGGTACTCACCGGCACCGCCAACGGTGCCGGCGCCACGGCGGTCGTGATGGGCGTCGGCACGCTCACCGTCGTCGGTAGTTCCAGGCTGATGGTGCCGCCACCAAAATCGGCCGACACCGTGTCGGTGACCACCAACGCTGCCGACGAGTTTGCAAATTCGCTCGCCAAGGGCGCCATCGTCGTGGGCTCGCTGCTGGCCGCCGCGGCGCCATACTGCGCGGCGTCGGACTGCGCCTGCGCATCGCGCAGATTCGCCAGCGCCGTGACGCTGCCGCCGTCTTGCTTGACGGCCGCCTTCAACTCCATCACCGCCTCGCTCGGCTTTCCGGCCAGCAACAAGACATAGCCCAGGTTGCTGCGCACGTGAGCGAGCTCGGGGGCCAGCGCGACCGCCTGGCGCAGCGTGGTCTCGGCATTCGCGTAGCCGCCGCTTTGCGCCAGCGCCACGCCGAGCGCGTTGTAAGCCTCGATGTTTTGCGCGTCGGCGGCTATGGCCTTGCGGTACGAGTCGATCGCCTTGTCCCACTCGCGCGAACCGTCGAAGTAGCGGCCCATCGTGTAATACGCCTGGCTGGACTCAATCGTGTGCTTGACGTTGAACACCGGTTTGATGTTCCACGCCTTGGCAACTTG
>JAOTTZ010000291.1 GCA_029864165.1 Burkholderiaceae bacterium | reverse complement strand
CGGTGAAGCAAGCCACGGCCAATGGCCTTGCGATCATCATCGACGTGCACCACTATGCGTCTATGAACACCGACCCGGAGACCGAGACGCCGCGCTTTCTTGCGCAGTGGAAGCAAATTGCCGAGCGCTACCGAGATGCTCCGGCAACGGTGATGTTCGAGTTGCTGAACGAGCCTAACGGGACGCTGACGCAGGAAATATGGAATAGCGTACTATCTCAAGCACTCGAAGTGATTCGCGCCAGCAATCCGAACCGAACGCTGATTGTGGGCGGCGCGCAATGGAATACACGTGTTTCGCTTGAGACGCTGGCGTTACCCGCCGATGACCGCAACTTGATTGCAACGTTCCATTATTACGACCCGATGGACGTAACGCACCAAGGTGCCGACTGGGTTGCTGGTTCTGATCAGTGGCTGGGAACGACCTGGAAAGCCGATGCCGTCAACGTGCAGAACGTCAAGGACGATTTTGCTCAAGTCGCAACATGGGCCAAAAGTGAGGGCCGCCCTATACTGCTGGGCGAGTTCGGCGTTTACTCCAAGGCTGGCCAAGCAACGCGAGTGGCCTGGACTCGCGTCGTGCGTGAGCAAGCTGAGGCACACGGTTTCAGCTGGGCCTATTGGGAACTGGCATCCAGCTACGGTCTACTAGAGCCATACACCAACAACTGGCGCCAACCGTTGGTGCGCGCCTTGATGCCAAAGTCGCCAGTGCTCGCGAGCCGCTACTAGCACGCCAATTCCGCCTACACGCCGCTCTCCCCTCACCCACCACCATTGAAGCGTCAACCACGACTAGGAACTGAGATGCACAAATTGATGAAGCTTGTCGTGCAATGCACCGCCATCTTGCTTGCCTTGGGCGCCCAGGCGCAGACCACGACGTTGACGGTTGCCTCATTTCCCGACTTCGACCGGGCCGTGAAAGTCGCGATTCCGCTGTACGAGAAGCTGCATCCCAACATCAAGATCAAGCTCTTGTCCCTCGGCCTTGGCGATCACCATACAGCGATGACCACCGCTTTGGCAACAGGTGGCACACTGCCCGATGTGATAGGTGTGGAAATGGCTTTCATCGGCAAATTCGCTCAGTCCGGCGGGCTGGAAGATTTGGGTAAAGCCCCCTACAACGGGTTGAAGTACCGCGACAAGATGGCTAAGTTTGCTTTCTCGCTGGGCATGAGCAGCTCTGGCGCGTTGGCGGGTATGCCGGCCGATATTGGCCCTGGAGCGCTGTTTTACCGCAAGGATCTGCTGGACAAGGCCGGCGTCACCGAAGCCGATCTCACCAAGAGCTGGGAATCGTTCATCAAGGCCGGCCAGAAAGTAGTGCTAAAGACTGGCGCCTATCTGATCGCCAATGCAGTGGACATCAAAGACATCTATATCCGCGCCGGTCTGAAAGACGGCGAAGGCGTCTTCTTCGACAAAAAGGGCGTACCCCTGGTCAACACACCGCGCTTCCAGAAGGCCTTCGAGCTGGCGCTCGCCGCCCGCACCACGGGCGTCGACGGAAGGATTGGGGCATGGTCCAATGAGTGGAGCGAAGGTTTTAAACGCGACCGGATCGCTGCGCAAATGTTTGGCGCGTGGTTTGCTGCCCACCTAGAAGAATGGATTGCCCCGGAGTCAGCCGGCCATTGGCGCTCGGCGCAACTGCCTGGCGGTGCATTCGCATCTTGGGGGGGCTCGTTTTACGCTATCCCAAAGAATGCCAAGAACAAGGCTGCCGCGTGGGAATTCATCAAGTTCATGTGCTTGAACAAGGAAATGCAGCTTGAGGCTTTTAAAAGCCTTTCCGCGTTTCCGGCCTTGTTAGAAGCACAGAATGACCCGTTTATCGAGCAACCGATAGAGTTTCTGGGCGGGCAGAAGGCGCGGCTACTATGGAGAGTGGCAGCCCGTTCCATACCATCCACCTCCGTAGACAAATACGACGAAAGGGCCAACGTCGTGGTCAACGCCGAACTCGACAAGGTGCTCGAGCAAAACAAGGACATCAAGACCGCCTTGGCTGACGCTCAGAAGCAGATCGAAAAGATGACGCGTCGTCGTCGCTGAGTCACCACACCTACCCCTTGGCTCCCCCGACCTGTTCCGCTTGCGTTGGCCGTGCCGAGGGTTTCACGGCCCCTGGTTGATAGACCATGACGGCATCTTTGATCACTGAACCGCGCCCCGCAGCGCGCCGCAAGTTCGCATTCCGCGACGTGGCGCCCTACGTGTTCATCAGTCCGTTCTTCTTACTATTTTGCGCGTTCGGCCTGTTCCCGCTGCTGTTTTCCATCTATCTATCGTTTCATCGCTGGGATCCGTCGGCAGGATTCGCTGCCATGGAGTGGGTGGGTTGGGAAAACTACGTTTATGTGCTTCTCAATGATGACTGGTTCCACGCGTCGCTCTACAACACCGGGTGGATGGCAGTGGTATCCGGGGTTCCGCAGCATTTGGTCGCGTTGCCGCTTGCATTCTTCATGCATATGGCGTTCAGGCGCTGGCGCAACACGATGGTCGGCGTGTATTTCTTGCCCTTCATCACGTCGACGGTCGCGATCTCACTGGTTTTCTCGTCGCTGTTCTCGCGCGACTACGGCGTCATCAATGCAGGTCTGGGAGCGCTATCGCAGGTACCCGGCATCGGCTGGTTATTTCCCAACGAGAACATCGATTGGGGCCAGCCAGAGTACACAAGATGGATGATTTCGTTTGTGGTCTGGTGGCGCTATGTAGGCTGGAACACGGTGTTGTATCTCTCGGCCATGCAAACGATACCCAAAGATCTGTACGAAGCGGCGGTGATGGACGGCGCAAGTCGTCGCAAGCAGTTTTGGTACATCACACTACCGCTGCTGCGCCCGATGATTTTCTTCGCGGTGACATTGACCATCATCGGCAATCTGCAACTCTTCGAAGAGCCTTTTATTCTGACGGGCCCCAGCGGTGGCATCGGACAGGCCGGCAGGACCGCTGCCATGCACATGTACGGAACCGCCTTTGTCGACAGCGATTTCGGAACGGCGTCTAGCATCGCCTGGATATTGTTCATGCTGATCGCCGTCGTGACCTGGATCAACAACCGCCTGCTTGGACCTAAGAAATGAAGCGCAGCCTTTTCGCCTCAAGTCCAGGCGCACCTGACGGCTCGCAAGTGACCACCAACGCGGTCGCTTACGCCATAGTGTTTGGCGGGGCGCTGATCATGCTCGGGCCGTTTTACTTCATGTTTGTCTTTGCGACGCACTCGAACCAGGAAATCCTATCGGTACCCCCACCACTATGGTTTGGCAACGCGTTTTTCGACAATGTAGAGTTGCTGTTAGAGCGTCTGCCGTTCTTCTGGCGCAATATGGGTTGGAGCCTATACGTAGCGCTGGCCACCACGGCATTGAACCTGCTGTTTTGTTCGATGGCTGGCTTCGCTTTTGCCATGTACGACTTCAAGTACAAAAACAAACTGTTTATCTTCGTGATGGCGACCATGCTGCTGCCACCGTTCGTGGGCATGATTCCAGCCGCCCTGACGATGACCTGGCTGGGTTGGATGAACCAGCCCAAAGCGCTCATCGTTCCGGGCGCTTGCG
>JAOTTZ010000290.1 GCA_029864165.1 Burkholderiaceae bacterium | reverse complement strand
TTGCCTACGAGCAAATGGCCGTCTAGGCGGGTTGCCGAAACATCGACCTTCTTGCCGCTCCAGCCCAGCAAATCGCGCTCACCACCGTTGGGGTCGGCCATATGCAGCTCCAGGCGCTGCGCGGCCACGCCGTTGACGTGTAAGAAGAATTGCTGCTTGGCGACACCCTTGGCAAAGTTGTCGCTGACCACCGCCTGCACCACACCCGACAAACGCACGTCTTTCTCGGCTAGCGCCCTAGCCTGGGCAGGCAAGCGCGCCCGCAAGGTCTCGGGCAGCAGCCGCGCAGCGGCCAGCCGAGGATTGCGCGCCAGCAAGGCGAGCAATCGCTCACGTCGCAGCTCAGTTTGATGTACCAGTTGTTGCAGTCGAGCCGCACGAACCGCGGGTGGTGCGTTTTCGAATTGCTTTAAGGCATTGAGCAGTTGACCGTTCGCCGACAACGCTTGCTGGTCGTTGGTGACGTCCTCGCCAACATGACTGGCTGCTGCCGGCGGCATGGCCGCCAACAGCGAAAGGCCCAGGACGGCGACGGTCAAAGGGCGAGCGGCTCGTAGCGGCAGAACAGAACGATGGTTGGTCATATCGAAAATTCCCTGAGCTGGTTGTTGAATGAGAGCGAGTGGTCGCCGCCCCGCACTACGGCGGGGTAACTCTGAGCAGCGGCGCGTTTCCCGCAGAGGTACTACGGCATCAGCATGGCGGCGAACAACGACTCAAATGTGAGCGTGGTGTGCTGCGTGTAACGCAATGCGTCGGCCACATCGCCCAGCCGCGTGCGCAGGCCCCGTCGGCTCAACGCCTGTCTCGCTACGAGATGCTTGCCGCGAACCGGCCCCGTAGCGGCTGTTTCGGTGCGTCGGCTAGCGGGCGACGCCGGCCACTGCCGCGCAGTGCTGTCTGAAAACTCGCGCTACACGAACTAACGAATTGGCTGTTGCCTGCGTTGCACAGATGCAGAGCAGCTTGCTGTTCTGACACCGAGCGTCGCCAAGCCAGACAGAACTCGCGTCGGGTGAGGAGGCGCAGCTCATGCGCGCGTCAATGCAATCACCCTAGAAACCGCAGTCGTAAGCGGAAAAACTCGCCAAGTGGCTGTCGCCATGGGGTTTTCTGGAGCGGTTGGACTCACTTGGAACTGCTCCGCAGTTCACAGAATCGGCCTGCAACCCGCACCAATCCTTGCCTACAGACGTTTGGTAACCCCTTGGACTGCGGTTTCTAGGATCACCTCAGCGGATCGCCTTGTGGGGTTGAATTGCAAACTTTTGTCACAAATTGCGCCAGATTGATTCAAAGGGGGCGGAATTAAGTCACGATACGCACCTTGGCAACGCTCCTGGTGTTGAAGTGCTGCGTTTGATTCGTCGCCGCAGTTTGCACGTGCAGATTTGTTTCAAGGCGGTTGATGGGCTTGAGCGTTGATGACCAGCAAATCGGGATTGCGGGGGCTAGTGAAGACGAGATTCGTGCCCGGACAGGCCGGTGAATCCACAAACACGGCGCTTGCCGGCCTGATGCAGGGCAGCACGCCATTGCGGAGTTCAACATGACAACCTGCGACCCACCCGAACTTCAATCAAGGCGGCTTGCAGCAGCACAAATGACGGCACGGGAACGTCGCGGTGCGGCGGAGTCTTCGGCGTCAGCGCACGCTGAAAGGTCTGCTGGTGCGCCGACAATGCCCTTCGGTTCGGCCATGGGCGGCTCTCACGTGCCGATAGCCACCAAGCGTACAGCAGTGGCAATCGCGTCGGCCGATCACGCCCTCGTAGGCCGCTTGGCCACGGCAATATCGAAATCGACCGACGTTTCTCTCGTCAGCGCATCATCGAGCGCGCAACGCTCCGGCGTCGAGGCACGGCGCGGTCACATAAGCCCAGACGTGTTGGTGCTGGATGTTGCCGCCCTGGTCGCAGACACCAGCTCAACAACGCACAAGCGTTTTACGCGTGCCGCGCCATCATCGAAGGTCATTCTCATCATGGACGAGAACAACCCGGTCGCGGTAGATCTTTTGTTGACCACCCGAGCTCTCGGCTGCATTCCCCGCGACGGTGACACTAATTCGCTCTTGCGCGCGGTGCGCGAGGTGGCAAAGGGCGAATTGTGGCTGCCGCGGTGGGCCTTGACCAAGCTTTATCTACGCTCGTTCCCGTTCTCAGTACCTTACGCAAACACACAAGCAACGCGCGACGCCACTGACAACCCGATGCTGAGCCTGCGAGAAAGCAGCGCTCTCGAACTCGCGCGGACAGGGCTGACCAACAAGCAAATAGCGCAGAAGCTGACCATCAGCCCCAGTACGGTGAAGAAACACTTGCATGCGGCGCTCGAGAAACTCGGCCTCCAGCGTCGACGCCAACTTATAGGGTAGCCCCGGCGGGCCCGGCGTTCAGCGGCTGCTACCGCCGCCGATCGAACCAGCGGTCCCACGCGGCAACGTCGGCGTCGTTGACGTCACCGATGCGCATGTTGAGCGCTATCACATCGCGCACGAAGTCATAGCGCGCCTTTGATTGATCGGCGCGCGCCTTGAGCAACCTGCGGCGCGCGTCGAGCAAGTCGGTGACGCGGCTCACGCCGAGCTCCAGCCCCTGCTCCTGCGCCCGCACGGTCTGTTCGAGCGCGTTCACTTCGGCCCTGGTCGAGCCGATTCGCGCGTGGTTGGCCTTGGCGCTCCACCAGGTCGACAGCGTCTCGCGTTCTACCTCGCGGCGTGCCGACGCCAACTGCTGCTCGGCCGCGCCCTGCCGCGCCGCGGCTTCGCGCACCAAGGCATCCACGCGCCCGCCCTCATACAGCGGCACGCGCAACTCCACGCCCAGGCTGGCCGCGCGGTACGGTGGCTGCTGGCGGTTATCGAACCCCTGGTCTGAGTAGATGCTCGACAGCGTCGCCGCCACGCTGGGCAAGTGTTCAGCGCGGCTGGCCCGCGCATTGCGTCGCGCCGATTCGACCGCCTGCGTCAGCGCCAGCAGCCGGGGCGAGCCGGCCAGCGAGCGGCTCACCCAGTCTTGCCACGTGCCGGGTGCCGCGTCAAGTGTCGTGCGGCTGAGCGCCGGCACCTTCTTGACCGCTACGCCGCACAACTCGGTCAATCGCGAGAGCGCCTCGGCCTGGGCGTTGTTCGCGTCGATCCGGCGCGTGATCAGGCCCTGGTAGTAGGCGTCGGCCTCGGCCAGGTCGGTCACCTTGGCCATCTGGCGTTCGCGCATCGCGCG
Organism: Burkholderiaceae bacterium; assembly: GCA_029864165.1. Lineage (GTDB taxonomy): Bacteria > Pseudomonadota > Gammaproteobacteria > Burkholderiales > Burkholderiaceae_C > CAIKUF01. The sequence continues at coordinate 360 of JAOTTZ010000290.1, read as the reverse complement.
CAATCGATCCACCTGGCGCGTTGCGGCCTGCAATTCGCCGGCCAGCCAGGCAAGCTCGTCTTGCGCGGCCAGCACCTGCAGGTAGCGGTCGAGCAACTCGCCGAACAGCGCCACGCGGGTCTGCGCCAATTCTTGCTCGCGTTGCAAGATGGTCGCCCGCGCGGCGCCCAGACGGCGATACGACGCCGGGTCGTAGAGGCTTTGCCTGGCGTTCAAAGTGCCACGCCGCCCACCGTAGCTGTTTTCGCCGGACGTATTGGCGTCACGGTACTCGTTGCGCGACCACGAGCCTTGCGCCGTGACTTGTGGCAACAAGCGGCTGCGTGCGCCGTCAGACTCGGCGCGCGCGCGCTCAACGTC
>JAOTTZ010000289.1 GCA_029864165.1 Burkholderiaceae bacterium | reverse complement strand
TTGGGCTCCACTCGGTCTGCGGCCCCTGGGCACGCCGGAACTCGTCTTCCAGGTCGCGCAGCCTGGCCCGAAGGTCGGCGGCAAAGGGCGTCATCTCCGGCGACGAGATCAGTGTCAGCGGGCGCAACAATCCTTCGCCGCGCAAAATGCCACGCACGCCGGACACCCAGCCGCGCCAGCTCAGTTGAGCGACGATGACGGTGATGAGCGCGATGATGAACCCCAGCACGGTGATAAAAACAATCAAGTAACGTCGGGTATCTTGGCTGCGAAGGTCGATGAAGCTCAAGTCTTGTAAGAGCACCAGCTTTGCCACCGGCTTAGAGTCTGCGTTGACCTGATAGACCCCAACGTGGACGGCGCCGCCTGCAACGACCAGGCGCGGGTCTGGCCGGCTGGCAGCCGCATTGGCGGCACGACAGTGCAAATCGTTAGGGAAGTTGGCAGTGCGCTGAAGCAGCGTGCCGTCGAGTGAGCACAAACCGATGGCCACCAGCCGCTCGTCCTCTACTGTCCGATCAAACACCGTCTGTAGCCGTGCGCCCTCGGTCTCGACCATAGCCTCGGCGATCGAATCGGCAAGCGCGTTGGTCACCAATACACCGCGGCTGCTCAAGTCGCGGGAGAACCAGTGCAGCGTCAACTGATCCATCAAAGGCAGGGCAAGGTAGGCCGCCGCGACCAGTGTCAGGACCAAGGGTATCAAGAACCGGAACTGGAGGTTGAGGACTTTCATACTGTGTGATTCTGCGCTTTCACAAGTCGGTGAGCCGACCACATACCCCAAGACGAAGGCGCCGTGTGGCCCGTGCGCAAGCAAGGGCCAAGACTCTATCACCAGCAACCCGGCGCCACAAACGCTACGTATTGTATATTTGAGAACATATTCTTAGATTGCGATGCCTTACAATCTGATTTGGCACCAATGGCCATCAACGATTACCGTGACAAAGTAGGTACCAGGAGTTGTGGGGCATCGCTCAATCTTGCCCGGACCCACAAGTACACATCTGGTGCGCCAGCGGATCGCGGCGGTTTCATTGTTGGCAGCGGTGCACCACGCTTGAGCCGGCTTGTAGCGCGTTCAAGCAATCTCAATCTGGTTGACTTGTCGTAGGAAAACCCGAGGCGGGCCACAGAAGAATTTTGTGGCAGTTTTCGGCAACCCATGTCCTACGACGGGAATCATCCATGGCAACGTCGGCGAGCTTTCATAGCGCTCTGGCGTCGCCGTCTATTTCATGGAGCCTATGACGCAAGATAACTTTCTCCAGCCGATCATCGACGCATGGCAAAGCCTTGGCGGCGCAGCAGCGTCCAGCGTGCGGATTATCGGCATACTGCTTGCCGCCTGGGTGGCGATCGCCGTTGCCCAGCGCAGTATCCGCTTGCTCAGAGCGAGGATCGCGAGCCGGCTCGACGACCGCGAGGCCCTCAAGCGCGCCGAGACACTGGGGCGCGTGTTCCGCTACATGGCCGCCGTCGTGATCACCTTGGTGGCGGGCATGCTGGTGTTGTCCGAGCTCGGCGTCTCGGTCGCGCCGATCTTGGGCGCTGCGGGCGTGGTCGGCTTGGCGGTCGGCTTCGGTGCGCAAAGCTTGGTGAAGGACTACTTCACAGGGTTCTTTCTGCTGCTGGAGAATCAAATTCGGCAAGGCGATGTGGTAAAGCTCGGCGAGCATGCCGGCTTCGTCGAAGAAGTCACGCTGCGCTTTGTTCAATTGCGCGACTACGATGGTCATGTGCACTTCGTTCCTAACGGAACGATCTCGACCGTGATCAACATGAGTCGCGGCTACGCGCAGTCGGTCATCGACGTCGGAGTAGCTTACGGCGAAGACCTGGATCGCGTGATGGACGTAATTCGCGCAGTCGGCGCCGAAATGCGGGCCGACCCCATTCACGCCGCCAGAATCCTCGACGAGCTCGAGATCGCCGGCGTCGAACGCTGGGAAGATTCAGCGGTGATTGTCCGGGCCCGGTTTCGCGTCGCGCCGCTGGAACAATGGAACGTGCGCAGAGACTTTCTGCGACGCCTAAAACGCGCCTTCAATGTACATGGCATAGAGATACCGTTCCCGCAGCTAACGATACATAGAGCCGACAAGTGACCCGCGCCGCCGCGATGTCACGTTGGTGGGCGTAGCGGTGACTTGACTACATGACCGCGGCGGTACAGGTCTGGGCCCAGTTCGCGGCTTGCGTTGCGTTCATCGGCGTCGCAGGGGTTCGACTGGCGCGTTATGGTGACGCCATCGCGTCTTTGACCAGCATGCCGCGCAACTGGGTCGGCATGGTGCTGATGGCGACTGTCACGTCGCTGCCCGAACTCGTGACCGGCCTGAGCGCAGTCACTATCGCCGCGACGCCCGATATCGCGGTTGGTGATGCCCTGGGTAGTTGTGTATTCAACCTAGCGATCCTGGCGGTTGTCGACTTGCTGCATCGCAGAGGCTCTTTTTACACGCATGTCAGTTCTGTGCACGTCGTCTCCGCTAGCTTGGGCATCGCGCTACTGGCTGTTGCCGGCGTTGGCATCATGCTGAGCGAGCACAACACCGCGCTGGCCATCGGGCATGTCAGCCTGGTCAGCATTGTGCTGATCGTGCTATACGGTTGGGCCATGCGCACCGTTTACCGTATCGAGCAGGGTCGTCAGGTCGATACAGCACCGGCAGCCATGACGCTGCGCCAAGCCGTTGTCGGTTACGCCGTGGCCGCTATCGTCATCATCGCCGCTGGTATATGGCTACCGCTTGTCGGCGTGCAACTCGGGCGAGTGATGAATTGGTCAGACTCGTTTGTCGGCACCCTGTTCATTGCCTTGGCGACTTCGGTGCCTGAGCTGGCAACGACCTTGGGGGCCGTCAGGATAGGGGCGATCGACATGGCGCTCGGCAATGTCTTGGGCAGCAACCTGTTCGACCTGCTCATCATCGCCTTGGACGATTTGGCTTATATCAAAGGCCCGATCTTTGCCCACGTCTCGATGGCGAACTTCGCATCGGTGGTTTTTGCTGGCCTGATGAACGGTGTGGTGATTCTTGCTGTGCTCCGCCGCCCGGCCAACCGCATCGTCCGCACCATGAGCTGGGCCGGTATCGCGTTGGCAGCCCTTTTTGTCCTCAGCGCGACCGTGCAGTTTCTACTCTCGCATTGACAATGACGATGTTTGACTGTAGCCGCGATGGTCAGCCCTACACTGTTGCCCCAGTGAGCGGGTTGGCGGCATGCGCGCCTTTGCACGCCCGCGTACTTGAACCTCAGGAGCGAACATGAACACGATACAGTGGGTTGGCGCGGTCCTCTTCGCCGTCGCGGTGGTACACACTTTTTCCACCCGGTTCTTCGAGCACATGGCGCATACCCGGCCGGCACATGCCGGGTTTTGGCATTTGCTCGGCGAGGTCGAAGTCGTCTTCGGCTTTTGGGCCATGGTATTGGTGGTTTGCATGGCAATGTTGCAGGATACCCAGACCGCGACAGCCTATGTCGATTCGCGCAACTTCACGGAGCCTATGTTCGTGTTCGCAATCATGGTCGTGGCCGGCAGCCGTGCAATTTTGGACATGGCCCGCAGCAGTGTCG
>JAOTTZ010000288.1 GCA_029864165.1 Burkholderiaceae bacterium | reverse complement strand
GCAGCGCCATCACCGTGCCGTCCACAGGGGCGCGCACGGTCTGCCTATCCACTTGATCCTGAGACGGGCGCAGTCGATCCTCGATCTCGCGCAGCCGTGCGCCTGCGTCCTTGAGCTCGTCGGCAGCGCGTTGCTGATAGGCCCCGCGTGCTTGAGCAATGGCGTTGGTCAGCGAGCTGATTTGCATGCGCGCCTCAGCGATCTGCCCCCGAGTGGCCTCGGCGCGCGCTTGCATGTCCGCAACGCCGCGCTCCAGCATGAGCAGGCGGGTCTTCTGAACGAAGCCTCCTTCGGCCAGCTTGACGTTCATGGCCAGCTCGTCACGCACCAGCTGGGTGGAGCGATCCGACGCCTCCAATTGAGCAGCGAGCGCAGTGGCGCGCGCATGGGCTTGCCGCATTTGAGACTCCATCGCGGCAATCTGCTCGACCAGCGTTTGTCTGCGCGTCTCAAACAGTTGCCGCTCGCGCGTCAGCAACTCGCCAGAAACTGCGCCACCGACCGGCCAGGCGAAGCTGGGCGCCATGTTCAGCTCAGCGCGTGCGCGCGCGGAACGCAACTCCTCGGCGCCTTGTTGTTTGCGCAAGATGTCCAGCGTCGCGTCGCTGCGCAAGTCGCTCACCACCAGCAGCGGCTCGCCGCGGCGTACTGCTTGGCCCTGGCGCACCAGCACCTCTCGCACAATGCCGCCTTCTTGGTGTTGCACGACCTTGCGGCCCAGCTCGGTCTGCACCTGGCCGGCTGCTACCACCGCGCCCGACAGCGGCGCCCAAGCGCACCACAGCGCCAACAGGCCGCTGACAGCCGCGATCGGCAGCACGACACGCCGGCGCAGCAAGCGCGCGCACGCGGTGGCTTGCGCGCTGGGCTGGGCCTGTGCAAACAAGCTGGCGAGCGAGATGTGCGGCCCGCCGGCACTGGCAAGGGTGGTGGTATTCATGCTGTGGCCTCCTGTGGGATGTCGTGTTCGGCGCGGCGCATGGGCAGCACCGTGGCCCCGCTCAAGCGCGCCAGCACTTGCTCGCGGGGTCCGAAGATTTCGAGCGCACCCTCGCGCAGCACGGCTACTTTGTCGGCGTTGCGCATGAGCGAGGGTCGGTGCGAGACCAGTACCACCGTCGTGCCGGCTTGCTTGAGCCGGGCGATCGCGCTTGATAAGGCGTCTTCGCCCTCACTGTCCAAGTTGGCGTTGGGCTCGTCGAGCACGACCAGCTTGGGTTGGCCGTAGACGGCGCGCGCCAAGGCAATACGCTGGCGCTGACCGCCTGAGAGACCGTTGCCCGCGTCGCCGAGCTCGGTCTCGTAGGCCTTGGGCAGGCGCAAAATCATGTCGTGCACGCCAGCCAGTTGCGCCGCTGCTATGACAGCCTCGGAGTCGTGCGCTGAGTCAACTTTGCCCAGGCGTGCGATGTTGTGCGCGACCGTACCGGCAAAGAGCTCAACGTCTTGCGGCACGTAACCCACCGCGCCAACCAACTGGTCGCGCGGCCAGGCCGCAAGGTCCACACCGTCGAAGCGCACCGTCCCCGCGTGGGGTGTGCGCAGGCCCAGCATCAGCCGCACCAGCGTCGTCTTGCCCGATGCGCTGGGACCTACCAGCCCCAGGCACTCGCCAGGCGCCAGCGCCAGCGAGATGCCCTTGATGACGGGCGGGCGCTGCGCCTGGCCGAGCAGCGTGACTCGATCCAGGCTGAGGGTACCTGACATCGGGGGCAACTGCAGCCGCTCTTTGCCGGGCGCGTCGACCACCTGGTCGTGCAGGCGTTTCCAGGCGCCACGCACTTCGACCAGCGACTTCCACCCTGCTATCAAGTGCTCGACCGGCTGCAGGGCGCGTGCCACCAATATAGTGGCCGCAATCATGACGCCGGGTGACGCCGCGCCGGCGAGTACTAACCACGCGCCCAGGGCGAGCATGGCCACCTGGACCAGTTGGCGCACTGTGCGCCCCACGGCGGCCAGTGTGGAAGACGCATCGCCAAGTCTTTCTTGCGCCGCCATGGCTTGGCGGTGCGCACCCTCCCAGCCCCGTATGGCGTTGTCCAGCATGCCCATGCCCACCAGCACTTCGGCATTGCGCGTCAGCGCATCGATGCGCTGCGCGGCCGCGCGGTTGTCGACCACGGCTTGCTCGGCGTCGCCGCGAACATAGCGCTCGGTAAACAGGCCCAGTGCGAACAGCACCGCGGCAGAGACCAAGGCAGTCCAGCCCAGTGCCGGGTGCAGCGCGAAGATGACGAGCAAGTAGATCGGCAGCCACGGTGCGTCGAACAATGCGCTGACGGCAGGGCTGGCGAGAAAGCCGCGCATGCGGGCGATGTCTTGCACCGCCGTGGAGTCGGCACGCAAGCGCGCAGTGGCCGATTCGGTGAGCACGGTGGTCAAGGCCTGCTGCGATAGCGCTTCGTCGACGACGCGCCCAGCGCGCCTGAGCAGCATGCCGCGCGCGCGATCCATGCAAAATCCCAGCGCCAGCGCCAGCAGAGCGAACATACTGAGCACCACGAGTGTCTCGACGCTGCGGCTTGAGAAGACGCGGTCAAACACCTCGAGCATGTAGATCGACGGAACAACCAGCGCAAGGTTGAGCACCAGCGACGCGGCCGCCGCCAGCACGATGAATGACCGAATTCCGGGGGAGAGCAGCCACTTCATGCTTGTGCCCCTTCAGCATCGTCGCTGGCCGATCCTTGCGAGGTCGAGGCGCTGTCGGAATCTGAAGCCTTCGTGTCGCCCGCCGCAAGCCGCTGATCGCACAAGGGCCTTACGGCGTCGACGTCCATGATCGCGTCGAAGAAGCGTTCCACCTCCTCCGAAACGCTTTCAATACCTATCAGAATGGTTGCTTCTTCGACCGTTGCCATGACATCTCCTCTCAAGTGCTTGGCTCACCCCGCCAAGCGCAACTCGGTTGTGGAGAGCGCCCCTGGGGCAAGTACCCTGAAGCCGCTCATATGCTTGAGTCGCAGGAGATCGAAATTCGGTTCGGTTCTAATTCGCTTTGACGCGACAAACCACAGCCAGAGCCATCGCGGCGCCCCGATGGACCAACGGTTTGGAGCAGTTGCTCGTTGATGGCGCCGCAGCTCACGTTCGCCCAGAACAGGCAGTAGGCTCACGTAAGCCACGCGGTTATGGCGCCCGCGACGGCAGTACAGAGAACGACGCTTTCTGAGTCTGAGAGGCTGAGAGTTTTTCTCCATTCCCTCGAATTGGGGCGTGACTGGCAGACAATACAGGCATGACGAAGCAACCCGATACAAACGAATTAGCCAAGGGCGCGAGCCTGTTTGAGGATTTGCCGAACCCGAGCGAGGCGCAAGTGGTGCAGGCACAAGCACAGTTTGCAGACAAGCGAAGGCAAGGCGCGCCGAGGCTGCTGTTGGCCAACCGTTTGCAGGTGGAACTGCGCGCCTCGGATCTTGAGTCGCTGCTTGGACAAGACCATCGTGCGCGGCTTGTTTGGGGCTATGTCGTGAGCCAAGACATGAGCCGGCTGTTCAATGCCATCAAGGCGCGTGGAGCTGCGCCTGGGCGTGCTGCAATCGACCCGCGCATATTGTTCGCGCTGTGGCTGTACGCCACGCTCGACGGGGTGGGTAGCGGGCGTGAAGT
>JAOTTZ010000287.1 GCA_029864165.1 Burkholderiaceae bacterium | reverse complement strand
CCAACAGAAGATGCATCATGCCGACGCGTGGCTGAGTCGAGAAGATGTGGCGCGATTCGGCCTGCGCGTGTTTCCACAAAAGACCATGCTGTTTCCGAAGAGGGGTGGCGCGATTTCTACAAACAAGAAGCGTTTGCTTGATAGCCCAGGTTGCGCCGATCTCAACGTCATGGGCCTTATACCGTTCGCCGACGTCGCGCCCTACTTCTTTGCTTGGTTTGAGGGTGTGGACCTTGGCAATCTATCGGACGGCTCCAACGTTCCGCAGATCAATCACAAAGACATCGAACCGCTCACCTTGCCGCTACCACCCCTCGCCGAACAACACCGTATCGTCGCCGAAGTCGACCGCCGCCTGTCCATCGTCCGCGAAGTCGAGGCCGAGGTCGACGCGAACCTCAAGCGCGCGCAGGCGCTGCGGCAGGCGGTGTTAGGGCGCGCCTTCTCCAGCTCCCGAGATGCCGTACCATCGTTTGTCTGACCCACAATCGAACATGCCGGCCGCCGACTTCGCTCCCGTCAACCACAAGCTGCTCGAGTGGGCACGCACCGAGGGTGGGTGGCTGCCCGAACAGGTGGCAAAGAGCTTGCACGTCAAGCCCGAGCGCGTGGTAGCTTGGGAGCGCGGCGAGCGCAAGCCCACAATTCGCCAAGTCGAGAACCTGGCCCGATTTCTGCACCGACCGCTGAGCATCTTCTTCCTGCCCGCTCCGCCCGAACTGCCGCCGTTGGCCTCAGAGTACCGGCGTCTTCCGGGTATCAAAGTTGGTGCCGAGTCGCCGCAACTGCGGCTAGCGCTCAGGCAGATGCTCAACCGCCGTGACTATGCACTGAACCTTTACGAAGAGCTTGGAGAGCCGACCCCGGTTTTCGACATTGAGGCTCATCTTTCAGAGCTCCCTGCCAGCGTCGGCGCACGCTTGCGTGCGAGGCTAGGGGTCGCCATAGAAGATCAGCTTGCCTGGACCAATGAATGGCAGGCTTGGCGCGCGTGGCGTGCTGCGGTCGAATTGGGAGGCGTGCTGGTGTTCCAGTGCAGCAAGGTTTCTCTTGAAGAAGCGCGCGGGCTCAGCTTGCTCGACACGCCGCTGCCGGTGGTCGGCATCAACAGCAAGGAACGGATTCCCGAGGCCAAGACTTTCACCCTTCTGCACGAGGTTGCGCACCTAATGCTGGCCAATGGGAAAGAGGAATTTCCAGCGCTTCAGGAAAGGCGCAGTGGAAAGCAGTGGACAGAGGTCGAACGCTTCGCCGAGTCGGTTGCGAGCCACGCGTTGTTGCCTGAGGACACGCTGCGCGAATCATTGAAGGCGTTGAGCGTGAACAAAGGCTCTTGGTCGATACAAGAAGTACGGCGTTTAGCACGCCGGTTTTGGATAACGCCTTTGGCAATGGCCACACGCCTTCGCGAGTCAGGTTTCATGTCTTGGAAGCGCTATAACGAGTGGCGTGGCGAATGGGGTGACCATGTCGCGGCTTTGCCTGCTCGTGCTGGCGGCTTCGCGACGCCAGCCGAGAAAGCAATGAATCGGCATGGGCGGCCGTTCGTGCAGTTGGTGCTGGAAGCCATGTCGGGCAATCGGCTCTCATCGGTTGATGCGACGCGCTACCTGGACTTGAAGTTCGAGCACTTCGATCAGCTCCGCACGTTGGTGAGCGGCCCGTCGGCCGGAGCGACCAGCAATGGTTGATGGCACAGCCAAAGTCGAGTACTCGATCGACACCAGTTCCTTGATGGATTGGCAGGCGCGCTACTACCTGATTGACGTGTTCGCAAGCCTCGTCGGTCAAATAGACGCGTTGGTGTCGGCTGCGCGATTGTTTGCGGCACAGCTTGTCCGCGAAGAGGTGGAATCCGTCGGTACGGTCGGGCTGATCGGCTGGGCTGCGACCAACAAAAGTATTTTCGTGCCGACGAAGACGCTACTCGCTGATGCGCTGGCGATCCTGGACCAATTTACTGGCCTGCGAGATCCCAGAGCCGAATTTGAAGAAGCCGACGCCTACGTGATTGCGCTAGCGCAGCAACGTAACGGAATCGTAGTCACTCAAGAAACGCCGGCCGCAGAAAAGCAAAGACCACGACGTACCCATTTCATCCCGGATGCGTGCCGCGAACTCGGCATTCCGTGCATCAGCTTGCTTGGGATGATGAGGCGCGAGAAGTGGGTGCTCTGACAGTTGAACACTTCCACCCTCGTCCAGAAACTCTGGGACTACTGCAACGTCGTGCGTGAGGACAGGTATTGATCCCCTCGCGGTGCCGCGGCGGCGATGCTTGGGCTCTTCTCACATCGAGCAATGAGTGGAAAGATACTCAGGACTTTTTTTGAAACTCTCGCAGGTGGTGCCGCATGAGCCCGACAAAATGCCCACTTTGGGTATACTCGTGCCCAAAATGGGTACGCAGCGACCATCCCCTTCCCGCACCAAGGCCACGGCGCCACATGGCAGCGTCGCGGATGCGCTGTTTGCGGGCACGCAGCAACGCTTGCTCGCCTTGCTTTTCGGCCAGCCTCACCGCAGCTTCTACGCCACGGAGCTGATAGGGTTAGCGAACTCGGGGTCTGGCGCCGTGCAGCGAGAGCTGGCACGCCTGTCGCACAGTGGGCTGCTGACCGTGAAATTGGTCGGCAATCAGAAGCACTATCAAGCCAATCCAGACTCTCCCATTTACGCCGAGCTGTGCGGCATCGCGCAAAAGACGGTCGGCTTGGCCGAGCCGCTGCGCGATGCGCTGGCGCCGGTGGCCCGGCAAATCCGTGCGGCATTCGTCTACGGTTCCGTGGCCAAGCGGCAAGACACCGCAGCCAGCGATATCGATCTCATGCTGCTGAGCGATGAGCTCAGCTACGGCGACACTTTTGCCACGCTGGAAGATGTCAGCGCACGGCTCGGCCGCACCGTCAACCCGACCATCCTCACGCAACAGGAGTTCAGCAAGCGAGTGAAGGGGCAAGAAGCATTTCTGACACGTGTGCTGAAGCAACCGAAGATCTGGCTGATCGGAAGTGAAGATGACCTCGCCGTTTGAGAGCCTCTGCGGCGCGGGCAAGCCCTTGAGGCAAGAAGCCCCGGATGCGAAGGAACTTGCGGGGCTCAAGCGCTCGGGTCGCGCCCGGCTGAAGGATGCGCAAAACGCAGCCCTTTCGCTGGAGAGCCGGTTCGACCTTGCCTACAACGCGGCCCATGCCTTGTGCCTGGCCGCGCTGCGCTGGCATGGTTATCGGTCGAGCAATCGCTATATCGTTTTCCAGTTGCTGCCGCATACACTGGGGCTCGGCCCCGAGGTGTGGCGCGTGCTTTCGAAGTGCCACGACATTCGCAATCTCGGCGAATACGAGGGCGATCTGAACGTAGACCAACGTATCCTCACCGACCTCATCAAAGCGTGCCAGGTGGTAGCCGCCAGGGTCGACGCTTTGACCAGCCCATGAACTCCGCGACCCTCGTCCAGAAGCTCTGGAACTACTGCAACGTCCTGCGCGACGACGGCATGAGCTATGGCGACTACGTCGAGCAGCTCACTTACCTGCTGTTCCTCAAGATGGCCGATGAGCGCTCGAAGCCGCCGTATGACCAGCCCAGCCTTGTCCCCGCGCAGTACGCCTGGCCTTCGTTGCTG
>JAOTTZ010000286.1 GCA_029864165.1 Burkholderiaceae bacterium | reverse complement strand
AACTGCCTAGGCGATCACGTCGATTGGTGGCCCGGGGCGGAATTGAACCACCGACACACGGATTTTCAGTCCGCTGCTCTACCAACTGAGCTACCAGGCCACTCGTCTAACCATAACCAATCGCACCACGCGGATTTTGGCTCCGACATCACGAACGCTGCGCGTTCATGAGTCTGCACCGCAACCAACCCAGCTTCGCCGGCCTGGTTGTCAGTCCGCTGCTCTACCAACTGAGCTACCAGGCCAAGGCCTGTGATTCTATTCGCACTGCGCCAACCCGCTTGCGCGGTTTTGGGCCCCGCACAGACTCAATGTCTCTTGTTGCGCGTCAAGTCAACGCCGAGTTGCTTGAGCTTGCGGTAGAGGTGCGTACGCTCCAAGCCGGTTTTTTCAGCAACGCGGGTCATGCTGCCGTGTTCCCTGGCGAGGTGAAACTCAAAATAACTCTTTTCGAATGCGTCGCGCGCTTCTCGCAAGGGGCGATCAAGCGTAAAGCTCTGCTCCGACTGGGGGCCCATCACCAGCGGCGCGGCGTTGAGCGTAGCGCTGCTCACCGATGTTGCATCTATCGTCAGCGACGCGTCCGCGCTCGCCACGTTGCCCGGCCGCGCGTTGCGCGTCGGGGGCTTGACCAAGCCTTGCTCCACCGCGCGCAACAGCTTTTGCAAAGTGATCGGTTTTTCCAGAAAGGCCAACGCACCGAACTTGGTCGCCTCGACCGCAGTGTCGATGGTGCCGTGACCTGACATCATGATCACCGGCATGGTCAGTTGTGAGGTGGTACCCCATTCCTTGAGCAGCGTGATGCCGTCAACGTCGGGCATCCAGATGTCGAGCAATACCAAGTCAGGGCGCTGCCGCTCGCGACAGGCGCGCGCCTGGGCTGCGTTTTCGGCCAACTCTACGGTGTGACCTTCATCGGTCAATATCTCGGATAGCAGGGCGCGTATGCCCAGCTCGTCGTCAACTACAAGGATCATGGCCATCAGTAATGTCCCTTTGAACTGGTGTGCAGGTTGCTGTGAAAACAGCGGCGCAAAATGTGAAGAAGCGATCTTGCCAGGCATGTGCAGCCCGCCATGGCTAGCCCAGCCCTTGGCTCAAACTCTGCGCCGTCGCCACGACGGTGGGTTGCGGCGCTTGTAGGCGACACTATGACCAATCCTATCGCGCGCACATAAGGTCTCAAGTCCCTCTCGACTCGGTGAGCGTGGTCCGACAAGTCAATTCTCATAAACGGCAAGCCTCGCTCAAGTTCTAGTCCGACGGTGGCGCGAAGTCATGAATGCTCGTGCGCGCCGACTTCAGCCTCCGCCGAGGCGGCGATTGGGACGTCGGTCGGTGGGAACATAGAAAATGATAGCGAAACCTGGGCCCCGACCACTTCGGGCGCGCCGGCACCATCAACCGAGCGGGCCGAGACATCCCGCGACAGGTTACCGATGCGGATACGCGCACTGTGTTCGTCGGCAATTTTTTTCACCACCGCCAAGCCCAGGCCGGTGCCCTTGCCCTTGCCCTTGGTGGTCACGTAGGGTTCGAACGCACGCTTGAGAACTTTGTCCGAAAAGCCCGGGCCGTTGTCTACGATCAGTAAACGCACTGCGCGCAACTCACCTTGCTCGGTGGCGGCCACTTCCGTGCACACACACACCAACCCGTTAGGCTGGTCCGCCACGGCGTCGAGCGCATTTTGCACCAGGTTGTGTACGACCTGGCGTAACTGCGTCGCGTCACCCATGATGGCAGGCAGCGTTGGCGTGCACTCGGCGCGGAGATGCCCCGATTCTTGGGCGGTGGCGTAAAGCGCAAGCACCTCACCGACGAGCGCGTTCAGGTCCAGAGGCTTCATTTCCGCGGCAGGCAGACGAGCATAGTCGCGGAACTCATTGACCAGCTGTTTCATGGCCTGCACCTGGTTGACGATGGTGCCGACCGCACGCGTCAACATTGCTTGGTCAACGCCTTCGAGTTTGGCTTCGAGCTTTTGTTGCAGGCGTTCAGCCGAAAGTTGTATCGGTGTGAGTGGATTTTTAATCTCGTGGGCCAGACGGCGCGCCACTTCGCTCCAGGCCTGGGTGCGCTGCGCTGAGACCACTTCGGTAATGTCGTCGAACACCATGAGCCGCGCATTTTGCGGCATGTAGGCACCCCGAACCAGCAGCGTGAGCTTTTCATGCTCGGGAGCGGTTTGCAGCTCGAAAGCATCTTGCCAATGCTCACGCTCCCCGGGATCACGGCCGTACGACTGCAATTCGAAGCGCTGCGATACCGACTGCGCGAACGCCTCCAGCCCAGGCACCGCTTCCAGCCGCTGCCCGCGGTAAGCCGACAGTGGCAAGCGCAGTATGCGTGTTGCACCAGGGTTGACGGTGTCGATGAGCCCGTCGTGGTCGAAAACGATGACCCCGGCCGTGAGATTGTCCAAAATAGTTTGCAAGTTGGCGTGCGCGCGTTCCAGTTGCGCAACGCTGCGTTGCACCTGCGATCGCGCGTCGGAGAGCTGTTCGGTCATGTCGGCGAACGATCGGGTCAGACCACCCAGCTCGTCGCGCGAAGCAAATACTGCTTTGGGCGTTAGGTCTCCGTGGGCAACTTGCCGCACCCCTTCGGCCAGCACCAACAACGGCCGCGCCAGTTGGTTGCCCAGTGTGACAGCCAGCAACAGCGCGCCGAATACGGCCAGAATGAGCACCAGCGTGAGCGTACCGATGTACATACGGCGTAAACCCTCGCGCGCCAAGGCGCGCTGTTGGTACTCGCTGTAAGCCGCTTGCACCGCCAGCGCGTTGGTCGTCAGGCTGCGCGGCAGCAGCTGCGTTACCAGCAGGTAGCGTTCTTGTTCGCCGAGGGCGAAGTTGGCGCTAGGGATCGACGCCAATACACGGATTCGCGGCGGAAAGTCAGCCTCGGTCTTGGCGGCAGGTATCGTGGTGGCGTCATCGTCCAGCCCCTCTAATTGGCTCGCCACGCGCGTGTTGCGAGCTCGGCGCAGCAAAGTGAGCGAAGGTCGCTCCGGCGCCAACATGCTGGCCAAGCTGCCGACGGTTACCAGGATTTGTCCGTTAGCGCCGACGATGGCAACGTCATTGGCGGAAAGCTGCTCACGCAAACGCTCCAGCGCAATCGGCCGCGCCTCGGGTTGCGACTGTCCGATGTGTTCTGCAGCGAGCCGCGCTTGCTTGGCGAGATCATCGACCAGCGCGTCGAGCGTACCGCGACCAAGGTTCAAACCGGCGTCGAGCGCGCCTTCGACCTTGACGTCGAACCAGCTCTCGATACTGCGCGACACAAACTGGTACGACACGGTGTAAATCAGCACGCCCGGTACCACACCCACGAAGGCGAAAATGCCCACCAGCCGCAGCAACAAACGGCTGCCGAACCTGCCGCGCCGCACACGCACGAACAGGCGTGTCACCGCGATAGCTATCACCACCGCCAGCAGCACCGCCACCGTAGCGTTGACCCAGAACAGCCAGATGTAGTGCCGCTCGAACAGGGCGCGGTTGCTGGTAGAAACGGAAAGCAAGAAAAACAAGACCAGGCCCGACCCGGTAACGGCCACCAGCGAAACAATCCAGGCCCAGCGAGTAGCCTTGGTCATGCAGGTACCCGGGTCACAA
>JAOTTZ010000285.1 GCA_029864165.1 Burkholderiaceae bacterium | reverse complement strand
TTGCGCCCACTGGGATCTGGCAGGCCCCGACTCCAACGCTAGCGCCCCCCCGCACATGACCCAGTTCGCCAAGGAAACCCTGCCCATCAGCCTTGAAGAGGAGATGCGGCGTTCGTACCTCGATTACGCGATGAGCGTGATTGTCGGCCGGGCCTTGCCCGACGCGCGCGATGGCCTCAAACCTGTGCATCGACGCGTTCTGTTCGCGATGGACGAGCTGAACAACGACTGGAACCGGCCGTATAAGAAATCGGCCCGCATCGTTGGCGACGTGATCGGCAAATACCATCCCCACGGCGACAGCGCGGTCTACGACACCATTGTGCGCATGGCGCAAAGTTTTTCGTTGCGCCACATGTTGGTCGACGGCCAGGGCAATTTCGGTTCCGTCGACGGCGACAACGCAGCAGCCATGCGTTACACCGAGATTCGCTTGGCCAAGATTGCGCACGAGATGTTGGCTGACATCGACAAGGCAACGGTCGATTTCGGCCCGAATTACGATGGTTCTGAGCAAGAGCCCTTGGTGATGCCGGCGCGGTTTCCGAACCTGTTGGTCAACGGATCTTCCGGCATCGCGGTGGGAATGGCGACCAACATTCCCCCTCACAACCTGAGTGAAGTGGTCGATGCTTGTCTGCACCTGCTGCGCAACTCAGAGGCGACGATCGATGAGTTGATGGAGATCATTCCGGCCCCTGACTTTCCCACCGCCGGGATCATTTACGGCATCAGCGGCGTGCGCGAGGGCTATCGTACAGGGCGCGGCAAGGTGGTCACGCGCGCAAAGTGCCACTTCGAGGATATCGATAAGGGCCAGCGTCAGGCCATCATCGTCGATGAAATCCCTTACCAAGTGAACAAGAAGACGCTGCTCGAGCGCATGGCCGAACTAGTCCAAGAAAAGAAGATCGACGGTATCAGCCACATCCAGGATGAATCCGATAAGTCGGGCATGCGGGTGGTGATCGAGTTGAAGCGCGGCGAAGTACCTGAGGTTGTGCTCAACAATCTGTACAAGCAGACGCAGTTGCAGGACACCTTCGGCATCAACATGGTGGCCCTGATCGACAACCAGCCCAAGCTGTGCAACCTGAAGGAATTGATCGCGATATTCCTGGAGCATAGGCGGGAGGTCGTGACGCGGCGCACCGTGTTCGAGCTGCAAAAGGCACGCGAGCGCGGACACGTGCTGGAGGGGCTTGCCGTAGCGTTGGCCAACATCGACGAGTTCATCGAGACCATCAAGACCTCGCCGACTCCACCCGTGGCCAAGGCCGCGATCATGAGCAAAAGCTGGGATTCTTCCCTGGTGCGCGAAATGCTGTTGCGTGCCGAGGGCGATACGCCGGGAGGTCGGGATGCGTTTCGGCCGAAGGGTCTGCACAAGAGTTTGGGTATGCAGCCCGACGGCCAGTACCGGTTGTCGGACGACCAAGCCAACGAGATCCTGCAGATGCGTTTGCAGCGGCTGACCGGACTCGAGCGCGACAAGATCATCAGCGAGTACAGAGAAGTGATGTCGCACATCGCCGACCTGCTCGACGTCCTGGCCAAGTCGGTGCGAGTGACCTCGATCATCGGCGATGAACTTGTCGCGGTAAAGCAAGAGTTCGGTCAAACCAAGGTCGGCGAGCGCCGTAGCGTGATCGAACGCAATGCGTTGGACCTGGGCACCGAGGACCTGATCACACCCATCGACATGGTGGTCACGCTCAGCCACGCCGGTTACATCAAGAGCCAACCGCTGGCCGAGTACCGCGCGCAAAAAAGAGGCGGCCGCGGCAAGCAAGCCACGGCAACGAAAGAAGACGACTGGATAGACGACCTCTTCATCGCCAACACGCACGACTACATGCTTTGCTTCACGAATCGCGGCCGGGTTTACTGGTTGAAGGTATGGGAAGTACCGCAGGGATCCCGCACTTCGCGTGGCAAACCTATCGTCAACATGTTTCCGCTACAAGACGGTGAAAAAGTCAACGTCGTGCTGCCACTGACAGATGGTTTTAGAACCTTCCCGGCCGATCACTACGTCTTCATGGCGACAGCTCAGGGTACGGTGAAAAAGACTGCCCTCGACGAGTTCAGCAACCCGCGCAAGGCCGGCATCATGGCCGTGGACTTAGACGCAGGTGACTTTCTGATTGGTGCGCACCTCACCGATGGCAAACATGACGTGATGCTGTTCAGTGACGGTGGCAAGGCTGTACGCTTCGACGAAAACGATGTGCGCCCCATGGGACGCGGCGCGCGCGGCGTGCGCGGCATGATGCTCGACCAAGGTCAGAGCGTGATCGCAACGTTGGTGGCCGAGCAAGACGAGACCCAAAGCGCCAGCCCGATGAGCGTGCTAACCGCCACCGAAAACGGCTACGGCAAGCGCACCAGCATAGTGGAGTACACGCGCCATGGCCGTGGCACCAAGGGCATGATCGCCATCCAACAGTCAGAACGGAACGGCAAGGTTGTCGCGGCAACGCTGGTGCGCGCTGAAGACGAGATCATGCTCATCACCGACAAGGGCGTCCTGGTGCGAACCCGAGTGTCGGAGATCCGCGAAATGGGCCGCGCCACCCAGGGTGTGACGCTGATTGCGCTAGACAAAGCCACGCGCCTGATTGGCTTGCAACGCATAGTAGACAACGACGC
Source organism: Burkholderiaceae bacterium (assembly GCA_029864165.1). Lineage (GTDB taxonomy): Bacteria > Pseudomonadota > Gammaproteobacteria > Burkholderiales > Burkholderiaceae_C > CAIKUF01. The sequence continues at coordinate 976 of JAOTTZ010000285.1, read as the reverse complement.
CGGCGTCGAAACTGGCGACGACACGAACAATGACACCACCCCACAGGAAAATGACCTATGAAACATCTGATCATCGCGGCACTGTGCGCTTGCCAAGCTCTTGCATACGCCCAGGAAACCGGCAAGCGCGAACTGATTCAAGAACTGCTGCACCTGCAGCAGCCTGTCGTCGAGAGCCTTTCCAGAAAAGTCGTCGAGCAACCCGCCATACAGTTGATGCATGCGGTCGGCGCCACGCTGCGCAACAGCACGCCACCCGAGCGGCGCCAGGACGTTAAAAAGACCGTCGACACCGCTGTGAAAGCCTACGTCGAGGAATGCGTACCTTTGCTGCGTGCGCGCGCCATCAACCTCGCGCCTTCTACGATCGGTACGACATTGGAGGAGAATTTCGATGAGGATGAGTTGAAACAGATCGTCGCCTGGCTGGAATCGCCCGTGAACAAAAAGTTTCAGCGGCTCGGGCAAGGCATGTATAGCGACTTCGTCCGCAAACTGGTGGTCGAGGCCGGTCCGCTGTTAGATCCAAAGTTTCAGCAGCTCAAACAAAATGTGCGCGCAGCCTTTGAGGTGGCGCCGGCCGCATCCGCGGCTTCAGGCGTCGCTTCAGCAGTGGCACCTGCACCTGCCTCCGCCCCCGGCCAGTGAATACGCCCAAGACGCGAGCCAGCATGTTTCAACAAATAGCTCGCAACGCGCTGGCGACACCGGGTGAACGCTGAGTCGGTCATGACTGATACACCCACACCGCCCGAGCTTGCCCTGACGGCGCTGCGCACACAAATCGACGACGTGGACCGCGCGTTGCTCGACTTGCTCAACCGCCGTGCAACGTTGGCGCGGACGGCGGGCGAAGTGAAAAAGCAAGAAGGATCGGTGGTGTTTCGCCCGGAGCGCGAGGCGCACGTCATCGACGGGCTCAAGGCCATCAACAGCGGCCCATTGCGCGCCGAAAGCGTGGCGCCCATCTGGCGCG
>JAOTTZ010000284.1 GCA_029864165.1 Burkholderiaceae bacterium | reverse complement strand
TGTGGCTGGCCGTTCTTCCGGTGCACGCGGTCGAAGCCGACGAGCTGATTCGCCACATCGACCGCCTGTGGCGTGGCGACACCTCGCAGGCCCGCATGACGATGACGGTCAAGACGCAGCGCTACGAGCGCACCATGACGATGGACGCCTGGTCGCGCGGCAAGGACTACTCGCTGGTCGTCATCCGCGAGCCGGTGAAAGATCGCGACGTGGCCACGCTGAAGGTGCGGGACAACATCTGGAACTACTTGCCCAAGATCAATCGCGTGACCAAAGTGCCTTCGAGCATGATGGCTGGCTCGTGGATGGGCAGCCATTTCACCAACGACGACCTGATCAAAGACAGCAGCTTCGAGAGCGACTACACGTCCAACATCAGCTTCGACGGCCAGCGCGACGGGCAGGATGTTTACGAGATCACCTCGGCGGCGCGGCCCGACGCGGCCGTGGTTTGGGGCAAGGTGGTGACGCTGGTCGACAAAAAAAACCTGGCGCCGCTGGCGCAGCATTTCTACGACGAGTCCGATGTCTTGATCCGCACCATGCGCTTTGACCAGATCAAGCCCATCGGCGAGCGCGCGGTGCCGATGCGAATGAGCCTGCAGCCCGAGGACAAGCCCGAGGAATCTACCGTCATCGTTTACGACGATATCAAGTTCGGCGTATCGCTGCAGACCTCGTTCTTCTCATTGCAGAGCTTGCAGCGGCGGCGTTAGGTATGGCACCGGAGAGTCACCAATCGGACGGCGGCAATAGACTGCCTACGCTGGTCTTCATGGCCTGGCGCAACATCTGGCGCAACCCCGCGCGCAGCGCGCTGACCGTCGCCGCGCTGGCGGGCAGCCTGGTGCTGCTGATGTTCTACATCGCGCTGGTAGGCGGCATGACACGCCAAATGGTCGAGCACGCCACCGACTTGTCGGTCGGCCACCTGCAGTTGCAGCGCCAGGCTTTTACCAAAGACCAGGATCTTTATGCCACCTTGCCGTCGAGCTATTTGCCACGGCTGCAGCAAGCGTTGCCCGGTGCCGCGATGGCGCCGCGGCTGTACGCCTCCGCCCTGGCCAGCACGGTTGAGTCTTCCAACGGCGTGCTGATCAAAGCGGTGGACCCGGCGCGCGAGCGCCAGGTGACGCGGCTGCTCGACACCTTGCGCAGCGGCAACGCTGATCTCGGCGCGGCGGCGATCGGCGCCGACGGCCTGCCGCGCCACCCGGTGTTGCTGGGCGCACAACTGGCCAAGAACATGTCGGTTGGCCTGGGCGACGAATTGGTGCTGGTGACGCAAGCCGCCGACGCCAGCATCGGCAACGCTTTGTTCCGAGTTGCCGGCGTGCTCAAGCCCGTCGATCCAGGATTTGACCGCGCCGGCGTGATGATGTCGATAGCCGCCTACCGTTCGTTGATGGTGATGGGCGATGGTTTTCACGAGCTGTCGGTGCGACTGGCTGACACGGCGCAACTGGCACAGGCGCAAGCGACCTTGCAACAGACGATAGCGACGTTAGTCGCCGAGACCCCGCTCGACGAACTTGGGGGCAGGGTTGTCGTGCGCAACTGGCGCCAGGTGGTGCCGGCGGTGGCCGACATGCTCGAGGTCTACGACGGCGTGGTGTGGGTGATGGGTGCCATCATCGTCGCGCTGGCCGCGCTGGGCATGGTCAACACCATGCTGATGGCGATCCACGAACGCACGCACGAGTTTGGCGTCCTACGCGCGATCGGTATGCACAAGGGCTGGCTGCTGCTGATGGTGTTGCTGGAGTCGCTGGGCCTGGCGCTGCTGTCCGCGCTGATCGGCAGCGCGCTCGGGTTGGCGCTGGTGCTCGGGCTGCTGCGCGACGGCATCGACATGAGCGGTAATCTGCCCGACGGCTTCGACATGGCCGGCATCGTCATCGACCCGGTGCTGCACCTGGAGCTCGTGCCAACGCAAGTGGGTTACGCCTGTTTGATGACCGTGGTGCTGGCGATGCTGGCCGCCCTGGTGCCGTCGTGGCGGGTGATGCGCGTCAAACCCGCCGAGGCGATGCGGTGAAGATAGAACCCACGCATGCGCGGCGCGCACAACTGCCGGTGGGCACGATGGCGATGCTGGCCTGGCGCAACCTGTGGCGACACCGCCGCCGCACCGTCGTCACGCTGTTCAGCATAGCGGTCGGCTTTGGCCTGGCGGTGTTGATGATAGGTTTTGGCGACGGCTCGCACAACTCGATGATCCGCAACGCGATCAAGCTTGGCGAAGGCCACATCACCGTGCAGCCGCGCGGCTACCTGGAGTCGCCCGCCAACCACCGCTACCTGCCCGACGGCCGGGCGCTGCAAGCCCGCATCAATGCCCTGGGCCTGCCCGCCCGCGTGGAACCGCGCATCTCTTTGCAGGTGCTGGCCAGCACACCGGCAAACTCGGTCGGCGCTGGGTTGGAGGGTATGCTCGGCGCCGACGACGAGCGCGCGCGCATGCTGCGCCCGCAGCTCATAGCCGGCACATGGTTTGAAGCTGGCGACCGGCGCGGCATCGTCATCGGCGATGGCATGGCACGCAAACTCAAGGCCAAAGTCGGCGCCAAGGTGGTGCTGATGGCGGGCCTGCAAGGGGGCGACTCGCAGGCCCAGCTGGGACGTGTGCGCGGCATTTTTGACTCCAAGGTCGACGAGCTCGATGACTTCCTCGTGCTGGCCGACATCGGCCTGGCACGCTTGTTCTTGGTAGGCGAAGGCGCTGACCCGGCACGCGAGTCGGTAACGCGTTTTGCGGTTTTCTTGGACGACCCCGACACGCTGGCGACGTCGACCGCCCAGCTCAAGCAAGCCGTAGACAGCGACCAGGTGGTGGCGCTGGACTGGCGCGAAATGATGCCGCAGTTGGTGCAGTTCTTGTTCCTCGACGACGCTGGCAACTATGTGTTTTTGCTGCTGATCCTGGTGATGGTGGTGTTCGGCATCGTCAACACCGTGCTCATGAGCGTGCTCGAGCGCACGCGCGAATTCGGGCTGCTGCGCGCGCTCGGCCTCGGCCGGAGGCACCTGTTGTTGCTGGTGTTCTTCGAGTCGCTGCTGCTGGGCCTGTTGGCGGTGGCCTTCGGCTGGCTGCTGGGCGGCGGTGCGCACGCCTGGTTCGCCTATGCCGGCATCGACGTCACCGCGTTGATAGGCGAGAACACCGCGATGATGGGCACCTTTATGGACCCGGTCATCCGCACCGAGCTGTCCGGTGAGCGCATCTGGCAGCTCACGTGGATCATCTTCGTCGCCACTTTAGGCAGTGGTATCTACCCGGCCATCAAAGCGGCGCGCGTAACGCCGGTGCAGGCCTTGCGCACGTGATACTGGATGACATCGAGAGGAACACGCATGGCACTGTTGACCTTGAAGGGCATTACCAAAACCTACCGTCAAGGCGAGTTGCAGGTGCGAGCGCTCGACGCCATCGACCTACAGGTCGAAGCAGGCGAGTTCGCAGCTCTCGTCGGTCCTTCGGGGTCGGGCAAGACGACACTGCTCAACATCATCGGCGGTTTGGATGCGCCGACCGAAGGCAGCGCGACCATAGACGGCACCGACATCACAGCGATGAACGAGGCGACGCTGTCGGGTTTTCGCCTGTTCGAGCTAGGTTTTATTTTTCAGGCCTACAA
>JAOTTZ010000283.1 GCA_029864165.1 Burkholderiaceae bacterium | reverse complement strand
AAATAGTCCACATGCACCACCTCGTGGATCGGGTGCACCTTGTTCAGCGGCAGCGGTAGTTCGGGGTCGTTAGGGATCGCGCTGCCCGCACTCAGACCGGGGCTTGCGCGGTACACGTCGGCGAGCATCACGCCCACGTCGAGGTGGTTGCGCTGCGCCGGCAAGCCGCCGTTGATGGCGCACGCGCCCACTGCGACCAAGGTCTTGCAGTGCGCGCGGAAGTCTCTGAGCACGTGCACATTCTCAGAATTGCACAACCCGCCTTCGATCAAGCCAATGTCGCAGTGACCCACTTGCTTGATGTCGGTGAACGGCGAGCGGTCGAACTCGATGTGCTCGATCAAGTCGAACAAGCGCTCGTCGATGTCGAGAAACGACATGTGGCAGCCGAAACAGCCTGCCAGCGAGACGGTGCCAACCTTGAGCTTGCGCGGTGTGTGCGACGGATTCGCGCTCATGGTGAAGTTTCGTCGGTTTGCTCGGACACCGGCTTCGCGTCGTAGCGGCGTTCGCCGATAGGGATCACGAAGCCGCGTCGTTTGGGCAGAATCACGCCGACCGGGCAGACGTCCATCGCTCGGTCGGTGAGCGCCATGTCGGTATCGACCAGTTTGCCACTTTTGCTGTTGACCAGTAGGTGGGTACCGATGCCGTTGCCGCCGATGGCGAAAACATTCTTGCCATCGACTTCGCGGCTCGCGCGCACGCACAGTTCGCACATGATGCAGCGGTTGTATTCGAGCAAGATGTCTGGGTGGCTGGCGTCCACCGGGCGGTCGGGGTAGAACTCCTCGAAGTGCGGGCCCTCCATGCCCATTTCGTAGGCGGTGGCCTGCAGCAAGCAGTTGCCGCTTTTCTCGCACGATGGGCAAAAGTGGTTGCCTTCGACAAACAGCATTTGCAGCAGCGTCTTGCGCTGTGAATTCAACTCTTCGGTGTGGCTCTCCACCTCCTGCCCAGCTGCGGCCTGCATGGTGCACGCGGCCCCGGTGCGGCCGTTGACCTTGACGACGCAGACCCGGCACGAACCATGCGGCGAGAACTCGGGGCGCCAGCACAAATGCGGTATGTAGCGGCCGGCGCGAGTGGCTGCGGCAACTATGGTCTCACCAGGATGAAACTCGACATCTACGCCGTCGAGGGCAAAGCTGGCCTTGGCGCTATCGTTGTCGTTCATGCTAGTGTAGTGTTGCACGCTATTCAGCACTTAAAAACTGCGCCTTTGGCCCCATAGCGTCGTTACAAATCCTCGCAATAGCTTTGGCTATTGCTGTGGTTTGTGCCTAGCTACAGGCCCAAACGCATCGGTTTTATAAGTACCGCATAGCATGCAACACTACACTAGTTCGACCGCGGCGCGAGCAAAGTCGAGACGCCGGGCCGTCCACGAAAGAGTTGATGGCAGGCGACGCAACCAGCGGCAATGTCACTCAAATGGCGTGCGGCGTCGCCCATGTCGCCTTGGTCGGCCGCAGCCGCGAGCTTCAGTGCGCTACCTTCGACGATCTGATTCAGGCCGGGCAACACGCCGATTGACGCGTTATCGATCTTGTTCAGCGGCATATACGGCAACAGCCCGCCGACGGGGATGCGGTGGTTAGCCAAACGTCGCGCGCTATCGGCGGCCTGCTCGGCGTTGTCCACAGCGATGGCGGCGACCACGCTCTGGAACTCCGACAAAATCTCCTGCATCACCTGGCGCAGCGTCAACTCCTTGCTATGCCGGGTATGCGTTGCGTGCAGTTGCTGCAGCGTGGCGCGGATCTCGGGCGACAGCGCCATCACCTTTTGCCGTAGCTCGGGCGAATAGTTCTGCATCGCTTGCTCGAGCCGTGGCATAGATGCTTCGGCTTCGGCGGGTGGCGCGGCCACCGACGTCGTCAATGCAACTGCAAAGCCTGCCGCACACACGAAGCTGCGTATCACCATTGTTGTGCATTGTTGGTCGTTCATGTCGGTCCGCCTAGCGTGGATCGTTGCCTGGAGCATGAAGGCCACCTCTTCACGCGAGGGCCCTGTGAAACGTGTACGTTGCTCAAGGCCTTGTCTCCAGATGCGCAGCAACATCGTCGCGGCCACTCACCCGACGCGCTATCGATAGCTCGGCGTCGAGGTCAAAGCCAGGCACGAAGTGCAGCGACTTGAGGTGTCGCTCGTACGACGGGCGGAACTTGGCGATGGTGTCGCGCAGCGGGTTGCAAGCCGAAGCACCCAAACCGCAGTGCGTCGTGGCGTGCATCAGTTTGTCGAGCTCGAACAGCACATCGATGTCGTGCCGCGACCCGTTGCCGGCCACGAGCTTGTCCATGCGCTTGACCACCAGGGTGGTGCCCACGCGGCAAGGCGTACAAAAGCCGCAACTCTCGTGCGCAAAAAAATGCGCAAAGTTGCGCGCCACCTCGAACATGTCGCGCGAGCGGTTGAATACCATGAACGCACCGGCGGTGGGAACATCCTCGAAAGCGATGCGGCGACCAAACTCGAACGCCGAGATGCACACGCCCGAGGGGCCACCGACTTGCACCGCCTGTGCGTCGCGCGCGCCGCAATCTTCGAGGATGCGGGCGATGCGGGTGCCGAGCGGATACTCGTAAATGCCGGGCCGTTCAACGTCGCCCGAGACCGAATGAATCTTGGTGCCTGTCGACTTCTCAGTGCCGATCGCTGCCCACCACGCGCCACCGTGCAAGGCAATGCGGCTGGCCGCGCAAAAGGTCTCCACGTTATTGACGGCGGTCGGCTGACCCAGGTAACCGTGCTCAACCGGAAACGGCGGGCGGATGCGCGGCGTGCCGCGCTTGCCCTCCAACGACTCGATGAGCGCCGACTCTTCGCCGCAGACGTAGGCCCCCGCGCCGAGGTGGATATCGATGTCGAAGTCAAACCCTGCGTGACCGTGGATCGCGTTGCCGAGCAGGTGCTGCTGACGCCGGCGCTGCAACACCGCGTGCAGGTGTTCGAGAAGATAGCGGTATTCACCGCGCAGATAAACCAAGCCCCGCCTGGCGCCGACAACCCACGCCGCCACGGTCATGCCCTCGAACACATCGTCGGCCATGCGCGTCAGCAAAACGCGGTCCTTGAAGGTGCCGGGCTCGCCTTCGTCGGCGTTGCAAACGACGTAATGCGCCGCGCCGGGTGCGCGGCGGCACAGCGCCCATTTGGTCGAGGTCACGAAGCCTGCACCGCCGCGCCCGCGCAACTTGGACTGCGTCACTTCCTCCAGCGTGGCATCGGCGCCGCGCGCCAGCGCCGCCGCAATGGCGGCACCGGGCGCAGGAACTTGGTTCAACAACACGTCGGCACGACGTATGTTGTCGTCGACGTGGAACCACTCGGCGGGCCATTGCGGCACCGGCACTTCGGCGCTAACGAGCTCGGCGATGCGCGCGACCCGCGCCTGGTCCAGTCGCGTGACGACATGGCGATGGTTGACGAGCAGTGCCGGACCTTGGTCGCACAACCCGGTGCACGAAGTTCGCTCCACGCTGACCAAACCATCAGGGCTGACAGTGCCTGGCACGATGTCTAGCCGAGCGCATAGGTCTGCAATCAAAGCCTCGCTGCCCAGCATGTGGTCGGTGACGTTGTCGCTGAACAGCAAACGGTAGCGGCCCACTGGCTGGGTGTGGAAGAAGC
>JAOTTZ010000013.1 GCA_029864165.1 Burkholderiaceae bacterium | reverse complement strand
ACTTGGCCATTTGCAAAGCCTGTGGCCGCTTCGAAAAGCAGCTTGCTTTCATGCACCAGGCGCTCGGCCGCTGGCGCAACTACTCGGAAGACGACGCATTGCGCTAGGCCCAACCCTCGGGCCGCCTGCTTGAGCGCGGGGGACTTGACCAAAATTCAACGACCAACGCGGACGCAAACAATAGAGCGCCAAAGTTGCCGGTATTTCCCAGCCTTTTCTCGCCCTCTCAATTTTCGCCTTCGTGTAATCTGCGCAAAGCCTGCCCTTAGCGCTTCGGGCTTCACCATGCCAACCGACTCCGCTCTACTGTAATTTGTAAATGGCAGATCTTTCGGTCCCCTTCCCGATTCTCATGGATGGTCCTGTCGAGCAATGGCAGTGGCCGAAGCCGCCGTTTGCCTGGCAGCACGCTCCCGCGCCGGACAACGATGTTCCACAGCCGTGCCGTATTGAGGCGCCTAGCGGCGCCGTCCTAGAAGGCGAAATGCTGGCGTTTGAGCCACACAACGCTTGCCTTAAATTCCGTCAAGATCGTAGTAAGTTTGAGCACACAGTACCGTTTAAACGCATCCACCGGCTGACGCTGACCGTGCCGTTGAAATCTGTCGAGCCGCGCGCCGGCGCCTCGATCGAGCGCATACCAGCTACGACTGAGCAGCGCGAGTATCGACTGCAACCTGCCGGCGATGGGGAAGCGCTGAGCGGCCATACCGCTGGCTATGTTGAAACTGCAAACGGGTTGTATTTGTTTACCCCGATCAATCAAGAAAACTCAATACAGCGGGTGTTTGTCCCGCGCTCAGCCTACACGCACAGCGAGTTCGGGCCGTCTGCAAAAGAAGTCGCCGCCGAGCACTGGGTGACCACGCCGTCGGGGCTGCTCGATGCGATCGAGCTTCAGCGCCGCAAACCGATGCTTCCGATCGGTCAATCTTTGCTTAGCCTGGGGTTGGTAACACAAGCTCAACTGGACCACGTCCTTGCAGAACAAAGCGGAGACAAGCCATTGGGCGAGATGCTGGCAGCTGCAGGGGTGATTTCCCGCACCGATCTTCAGACCGCGATTGCGCACAAGATGGGTTACCCCATGGTCGATTTGACCCGGTTTCCGATCGATCCGGTCGCCTTGCGCAAGGTACCGCTGCACACCGCGCTTGAGTGCAGAGTCGTGCCCCTGCTGATCGATGGCCAGCGTATGATTGTCGCCATGAATGAGCCATCTCGCGCAACCAAGCTATCCACCTTGCATAGCCTGTTGCAGATGACCATTGTCCCTGTACTCGCTGCAGAAAAACAGATCTTGATAGCGTTGGGAAACTTGTCTCAAAACGACGCATGGTCCCACGTAAACGATAAGTGAGCACCCGAAAGTCGTCGTGTGGAGTTAACCGTCTGTTTCTACACTCTCACGAAGCTGTTTTCTGACTTTACGCCAAAATAACATGGGGCGTAAGACGCGAAAGCCTTATCGGGGTAGATGAACACCTGATCTAACGGCGCATGCGCCTTCATTTTTGTGTACTACTTTGACTGGCTTGAGTGTAGGCTTGGGCGACTCAGGTAAGTATTCCGCCGACCCGGCGCATTGCTCATCAGGTGACCAGGAGAGTACCAATGTCCGAAATGACGACTCCATTGCAATGGGCCGCGCCCAGGGCTGACAGGCAACCCGTCAAAACCAGCGCGGACTGCCCTGCCGCTGGCAATACGGCGGACGACGCGCCGGCGCAAGAAGAACAGCTGCTCTCGACGTTGTCGGCGTGGCCGACGCCGCCCTTCGCAGCCTACCCCGCCCAAGCAGAACAGGGTGGTTCGCCGCAAGCATGTGAAATCGTTGGTCTCAACGGCGTTCGAAGACAGGGACGCTTGATCTCTTTTCTACCCGACCAAGCAGTCGCTCAGCTGCTCGTCCCACCGGCGCGCGCCATGATGGAGATACGCTTTGCGCAGTTCAAGTCGCTGACGCTGACCGAGCCGCTGAGGCCCATCTTGCCTAGCACGACCGATCCTCACGCCGCAATACTCGCACATCGTACGCAAAGTAGTTATTGCTTGAAGCTCAACGACGGTAGCGACGTGAAGGGGGAAACCATCGGCCACGTGGAGAACAGCTGTGGCTTGTTCCTGTTTCCTCCAGTAGACAAACAAGGCAGCGTGCACCGGCTGTTCATCCCCCGACAAGCCTATGTCAGCGTCGAGATTGGTCAGCGCATCGGCGAGCTGCTGAGTGAACACACCGCTACGCCAGAGAAAATTGCGCTGGCCATCGAGCGCCAGAAGCAAATGCGCGAACAAAAACTCGGCGAAGTGTTGGTCACCCATCAGGTTTTGACGCCAGAGCAACTCCTCACCGCAATTGCCCAGCAAGCCAGCATGCCGGCGATGCGCATCGGCGACGCCCTGCTCGCGCTTGGTTTAGCCACTCAGCAACAACTTGACGACGCCCTGTCCCAGCAAAAATCAGAGCGGAACATACCGTTGGGCGAAATCTTGATCAATATGGGCATCGTGTCGCGGGACGATCTGCAGGTTGCACTGGCCCGCAAGATGGGCTACCCGTTGGTCAAGTTGGACGAGTTCCCGGTCGAAGCCGATGCGCTGCGTGCGGTGCCTTTCCGGGTAGCGTTACGGCTGAATGTGATGCCGCTGTTGATCCGCGACAAACAGCTGATCGTGGCAATCAGCAATCCGGTACACCCACGCGCGATCGTCGAAGAGATCAACTTCATTACCCAGCTGAAAGCAATTCCGGTGTTGGCCCAATGTGAGTCGATGGACAACGTGCGAGTTGCCGCCTACGAGAAATCCGGCATCGAAGTTGCGCGCTTGTCTAGCGGCCACCAAGACGTTCACGCTGACACCGTCGAAGAGTTGGGTACCGACAAGCTGCTCGAGACGCTCGAAAGGGAGGGCGATGACGAGCTCGAAGCCGACCAGCAGATCGAACAGTCCGACAACTCGTTGGTTCGCTTGATCAACACCCTGATCATCGACGCGTACAAATCCGGCGTATCCGACATTCACGTCGAAAGTTACCCTGGGCGTAACAAAATCCAGATTCGCTTCCGCAAGGATGGATCTATGCGAACGCACCTGGAGCTGCCGTATAACTACCGCAACGCGATGATCGCTCGCATCAAGATCATGTGCGACCTCGACATCTCGGAGCGCCGCCGACCGCAGGACGGCAAGATCAACTTCGCCAAGTTCTCGCCCCGGCACAAGATCGAACTGCGTGTAGCCACCATCCCGACCAACAACGGGCTCGAAGACGTGGTAATGCGAATTCTGGCTTCTGCCAAGCCGCTTCCGATCGACAAGGTCGCCCTGAGCCCTCGCAACTTGAGCGAACTCAAGCGCGCGATGGGTCGGCCCTACGGCATGGTTTTGTGCGTCGGCCCCACCGGTTCGGGCAAGACTACCACCTTGCACTCGGCGCTTGGTTACATCAACGAACCCGAACGCAAGATCTGGACCGCCGAGGACCCGGTCGAAATCACCCAGGTGGGTTTGCGCCAGGTACAGGTCAACCCGAAGATCGACTGGACTTTCGCCAAAGCCTTGCGCGCATTTTTGCGTGCAGACCCAGACGTCATCATGGTCGGTGAGATCCGCGACGCGGAGACCGCGCACATGGCGGTCGAGGCCTCACTCACCGGACACTTGGTGCTCTCCACCTTGCACACCAATAGCGCCCCAGAAACCGTAACGCGTCTGCTCGACATGGGCATGGACCCCTTCAACTTCGCCGACTCGCTGTTGGCGGTGCTGGCCCAACGTTTGGTCAAGCGCCTGTGCAGCCACTGCCGTACACACCGCGAGGCCACTGCGGAGGAAGTCGACGAACTGCTCGACGACTATCTACACGTGTGCCCTAAGGATGACCCGCAGTTCGCGCGCGAAACAGTTCTCAGTCAGTGGATCGAACATTACGGGCGCGACGGCAAGCTCCTCCGCTTTCATAGCCCCGGCTGCGAGCACTGTGACCAATCCGGCCAAAAAGGGCGTACCGGTATCCACGAACTCATGCCGATCTCGCGCGAGATGCGCCATTTAATCCAGACGGGCACGCGCGCTGAGGCCATGCAACAAACTGCGCTGCGCGAGGGTATGCGCACGCTACGTCAAGATGGTATCGAGAAGGTGTTGCAGGGGTTCGTGAGTATCGAAGAAGTGCGAGCCACCAGCAACTCCTAGTTCATTGGCGCAAGGCGCGCGTCAACGCTCAAGACTGCATTTCGGCTTCGCGCAGGAAGATCTCGACCCGGCGGTTCCCTGCACGCCCTGCTTGGGTGGCGTTATCGGCCACTGGCTCGCGCGAGCCGCGACCTACCGCCTCTATGCGACCCTTGTCGACACCACGGTCTACCAAATAGTTGCGCACGCTCGTGGCACGCTCCACCGATAGCGGATTGTTGATCGCGTCCGAACCGGTGCTGTCGGTGTGGCCGACCACCCTGACATGCAGGTTGGGATCGTTGCTCAAGCCGCCGGCAAACTGGTCGAGTACCGCCCGCAGATCGGGCTTGATATCGGCGCGCCCGGTGTCGAAGGAAATGTCGCTGGGCACGTTGAGCTTCAGCTGGTTGTCGCTCGTTCGCGCAACTTCGACCCCTGTGCCTTGCGTGGCTTGCTCCATCGCCCTACGCTTTTCTTCCATCTTGCGCGACCAGATGTTGCCGCCAACGGCACCGGTTACGCCACCCAGGACGGCACCCTTGGTCGCACCGTCGCGTCCGCCCATGATCCCGCCCAAGACGGCACCGGCCGCAGCGCCTATGCCCGCGCCCTTGGCGGTGTCCTTCTGCTCTTGGTCCATGGTGGCGCACGCGCCCAAGAACAGGCTGCACGCCAGGGCGGCGGGTACGCTGATATCACTCAGTAAATGCGCGCTCTTCTTCATGCAATCTCCTCCGTGTGAAGCGTTGGGTCAAGCCGTAATGAACACGACCCACTACCTACTGGCAAGTAGGTTTCTATCGCGACGCCTGTTGGACGCCGTGACCCCTATTTTAAGCAGATCGTTGACCGACGGCCGCCCTGTCACCGCGCTCACATCCCACACCCCATCGTCACGGCGCGTCAGCCGGCTGAAGTTGATGCCAGCCCATTGATGATTCGTCGGATGAAAATGTCCATGTTTAATTTTTATGGCCGAAGTCAGCAGCATGGCTCAGACCGCGGCGGATTTTAGACTTTGCATGCCTCCGTATCGCCGTTGTCTTCTAGCTGTGTAGCATCAGTGGCCTACTCCAACTTGAAGTCCTGTCGAGAAAGTCGCAATTACAAGCGAGAGCTTTGAGATCTGTTCGGCAAGACAGTATATGTCCTCAACGGAGTAGTTTTTGTTCTCGATCTTCAGCTTACCTCGCGCTGTTGCTACAACTGCGGTCAATTCACCTTTGGACAGATTTGTGGTTGCGGTGACTCCCCATAAAGCATGTACCACCTTATTCCGATCTAATCTCAGAGGCTCGCATTGAGATTGAAGAGTCTTGATGGCTTGCTGTTGCTCTTGCCGCACCTTCAACTCAAACGACAAGGAAAGGATTGAGTCCCAGACGATGCCCAATGCTGTGTATTGCGTAATACAGCGACCTGTCCTTGCATTGAGTCCCGCCAATTTCCAAAGAATACAGTGAACACTGTGTTCAAGCGCAGACCATTCGATTGCAACAAGCCGAATTGCCGCGCAGTACGCTGACTTATCAACAAGCGGTCGCATTCTCATAGGTGTGTAATCACGGACAAATTGCTAACCCTTCTTGTTCGTCGTCTCGTTCAGGCGGCGTATCTCTTCGAGCCGTTCGGCAATGCGCAACTCCAATCCGCGCGGCCGCGGTTGATAAAAACGCGGCAATTCCACTCCCTCGGGTCCGTAACGCTCGCCGGCCGCGAAGGCGCCCTCCTCATCGTGCGCGTAGCGATAACCTTGGGCGTAACCGAGATCTTTCATCATCTGGGTGGGTGCGTTGCGCAGGTGCATGGGCACCGCACGCGTACCGTCTTGTTTTACGAAGGAGCGCACAGCGTTGAAAGCGCGATAGACCGCGTTGCTCTTAGCCGCGACCGCAAGATACACAATGGCCTGCGCCAAGGCCAGTTCGCCCTCGGGCGAGCCGAGTCGCTCAAATGTCTCAGAGGCGTCTAGCGCCACGCGCAGCGCGCGCGGGTCGGCCAGGCCTATGTCTTCGCTGGCCATGCGCACCATCCTGCGCGCAACGTAACGGGGGTCCACCCCACCGTCGATCATGCGCACGAACCAGTACAGCGCAGCATCGGGATCGGAGCCGCGCACCGCCTTGTGCAGCGCAGAAATGGTGTCATAGAACTGCTCGCCGCCTTTGTCGTAGCGGCGAAGCTGCTCGCCCAAAGCACGTTCCAGCGTGCTTTCCTCAATGACATCGCGTTCTAATGTGCTTTCGCCGATCACCTTCAACGCTTGGCTGTCGAGCGCTGCGTTGGCCACCGAATCGTCAACCGACTCCAACGCGTTGAGCAGACGCCTGGCGTCGCCGTCGGCATAACCGATCAAGCGCTGCGAGGCCGCTTCGCTCAAAGGCGGTAGATCGAGCAGCGCGCGTCCGCGCTCCATCACAACGCGCAGTTCATCGTCGCTCAAGGGCTGCAGCACGTGCACCGTTGCGCGCGAGAGCAGCGCAGCGTTGACTTCGAAGGACGGGTTTTCGGTGGTTGCGCCTATGAAAATGAACAGGCCAGATTCGACATGCGGCAAAAAGGCGTCTTGCTGGGCCTTGTTGAAGCGGTGCACCTCGTCGACGAAGACGATGGTGCGCTCTCCGCCAGACCGAGCCTGCTGGGCTTGCTCGACGGCTTCGCGTATATCCTTCACCCCGCCTAGCACTGCTGAGATGGCGATGAACCGCGCGTCGAAAGCAGCGGCCATCAGCCGCGCCAGCGTGGTTTTGCCGACGCCGGGCGGGCCCCAAAGAATCATCGAGTGCAAGTGCCCCGATTCGAAGGCGGTACGCAGCAGCTTGCCCGGCCCCAACAATTGGGTTTGGCCTATCACCTCAGAGAGCGTGCGCGGACGCAAACGCTCGGCCAGCGGCGCAGCGGTGGGCCCGGCCAGCGGCGAGGCAAGCGTACTCATGTGCCGATTGTCTCAGCTGAGCGCCGCGCAACCGACATGACTAGCCCTGTCGGCCGACGCGGTATTCTCTACACATGTACACGAGTTTCTTCGGCCTGAAGGAAGAGCCTTTCTCGATCGCACCCGATCCGCGATTTCTCTTCATGAGCGAGCGGCACCGCGAGGCGTTGGCGCACCTGCTCTATGGGCTGGGCGGCAGCGGCGGGTTTGTCTTGCTCAGCGGCGAGATAGGCGCCGGCAAGACGACCGTGAGCCGCTGCTTCTTGGAGCAAGTACCCCAAAACTGCAACGTTGCGTACATCTTCAACCCCAAGCTCACGGTCAACGAATTGTTGAAGTCGGTGTGCGATGAGTTCCATATACCGTACACGCATCAGCAACCCGGCATGGCAACGGTCAAGGACTACATCGATCCGCTCAACGAGTACTTGCTCAGAACCCATGCGGCCGGGGAAAACAACGCCCTCATCATCGACGAGGCGCAAAATCTGTCGGCCGACGTGCTGGAACAGCTGCGCTTGTTGACCAATCTCGAAACCAACGAACGCAAGCTGCTGCAAATCATACTGATCGGTCAACCCGAGTTGCGCGTCATGTTGTCGCAACCCGGACTGGAGCAACTGGCGCAACGGGTGATCGCCCGCTTTCATCTTGACGCACTTTCAGAAGTCGAGGCCGCGAGCTACGTTGCCCATAGACTGGCAGTCGCCGGTATGACGGGTGCAATGCCTTTCGACCGCAAGGCACTGCGCCGGATTTACCGCCTGTCGCGCGGTGTGCCACGGCGCATCAATTTGCTATGTGATCGGGCCCTGCTGGGTGCTTATGCCAGCGGAAAATCGGCGGTCACTTGTTCAATCGTCGATAAAGCGGCCAACGAGGTATTTGACCACGCGCGGTCTGCCGCACCGCGCCGCACGCGCAATCGACGCGCAGCGGCGGTGGGACTCGCTGCGGTCGCAGCATTGGCGGGCGCTGCGTTTTTTGGCATCAACACGCGGGCATTGCGCGATGCCCAGACCACCAGCAAACCTTCCGCGAAAGTAGCGACTGGCGCGGCCTCAGCACCGGCGGTCGCCGCGAGTGCGTCACCTCATCAAACAACCCAGCGTGCTTCTGCAGCCCACATGTCCGCCGCCAGCGAACCAAAGATCAACGCCAAGCCGGCTCTACGCACTGCGGACGAAGCTTGGCGAGAACTGGCGCCTTTGTGGAACTTGGCGTTGGGCGATGCCGACCCTTGCCAGGCCGCCGAACTCCGCGGCGTTCACTGCTTTAGGAAAGCCAGCACCCTGCCTTTGATTCGACAGTTGGACAGGCCTGGCATCTTGACCTTGAATGAAGACGGCAACAAGGCCGTCTACGCATTACTCACGGGGTTGACGAGCCGCACCGCAACATTGCGCATCGCTGGAACCTCAACAACTTTGCCCCTGGACGTTCTTACCCAGATGTGGCGGGGCGACTTTGCGACTTTTTGGCGCGTGCCGCCCGGCTACCGCGACAACGTTGCTATCGCAGACTCCAGCCAAGTCGCCGATTGGATACGCGCGCAGTTGGCAGCGCTGCAGGGCAACACCCAACACAGTATCAATGAATCCATGAGCGCACCGTTGAAGTCGAAAATCCGAGCATTTCAACGCGCTTACGCGTTGACGCCGGACGGCGTAGCGGGCCCGATCACCCTCATGCAGCTCAACCGTGCAACTGGCGTCGATGAGCCGAGCCTGGACACTGGAATCTAGGGTACAAGCCAACAGCCACCGCAGCACCATGTCATACATACTTGACGCATTGAGAAGGGCCGATGCCGACCGCGTGCGCGGCACCGTTCCGGATATCCACGCGCAGCCTGTTCTTCTCGTTTCTGCCGATGCCTTTGCCACCGCACGGGCAAAGACATGGGCAACGATCGCCGCCGTCTCGTTGGTCGGACTGATCGTGGCATGGAGTTGGATCATGCTCGGCCGTCAAACGTCGCCTGAAGCCGCGCGGCCTATCGCCACAACAACGGCGCCCGGCGTCGAGACGACGCAAGCAATCAACCGGTCCGCATCAGCGGCAGATGCCGCAGCAGTTTCCGATTCGGTGTCGGCGACCACGCCCCCGGCTGCACCCCCGGCTCGACGGCCTTCGCCCAGTAGGCGTCTACCGGCCAAAGCGTCCGTTGCCAGCAGTCGTGTCATGACATTCAAGGAACTCCCGCGTACGGTCCAGCGCGCACTGCCGACACTGCTGATTGGCGGCTCGGTCTATTCAAAGGACGCTGCAAGCCGGTTCTTGATGGTCAACGGCCAAGTTCTTCATGAAGGCGACAAACTTGCGCCCGACCTCATGCTCGAGAGCATCAGGCTCAAAGCGGCAGTGTTCAAGTACAAGAACTACCGCTACGAGCTGGAGTATTAGTGACTAGGGCGAATGGCACTTACTTAAGCCGTTCGCAGGTAAACACTCGGTTTACCTGCGAACGGCTTACTCGGTGAGCCCGTAGCAACAGGAGGCACTGAAAGTGCTGAACACGAGCACTGTTTTTCGCTACCGTTCGCAGCATGAGTGTAGTGTTGCGCGAAGTGGATGCAGGCCCAAAGGTGGCCCCGGTTGTTCGAACAGAAAACTGACTTTGATAAGTGAAGTCCTGCGGGTTTGACATCGGTGCAGCGTCCACGGCGACGGGCGGGCGTCGCTTGCGACGAACGCACGACCGACGCGGTGGACAACTCGTGTTCACCGCTCATGCTGCCTGTTTGATCGCTGGCAGCGTCGCGAAGTAGAACTCATCAGGGGTCTGTTTGTCCAGGGACGAATGCGGTCGCTGTGTGTTGTAGAAATCGATGTAACGCCCAATCCCCGCCTTGGCCTGGCTGACTGAGTCGTATGCGTGGAGGTAGACGAGCCTGTCAGGCACGCTGCGGAGCAGTTACCCAAGTTGGATCGCTGGACCACGCTGCTGGCCAATATTTGTCGGCGCATCGTCGGCCAATTCGTCCTGCCGACACCCCCTCCAACGCTCACCGAAGCTACGTAGCTGCTGTTTCTAGGATCAAAGTCAGTATTCTGTTCGAACAACCGGAGCCGCTAATCTACAGCGTGTCGAGCAGCTTTTGAACCTCGGCCTGCTGCGAAAACTTCTCACCCGCCTTGGCAAGCCGCTCTAGCTCACCCCGGGCGAGCGCTTTTTCACCCGCCTGTATATATATCTTGGCGAGATTCATCCGCAGCCCCTGATTCTCTGGCTGAAGCTCGACCGCCTTCTTTTGCACCGCGAGCGCTTTGTCTAGCTTACTTTCTTTCGCCAAAGCCATCGCCAAGGTATCCATGACGGCTGGCTGATTAGGTTGCAGATCGTGCGCTTTTTGCGCGTAGTCCACCGCACCCGGTTTCTTGAGCGCCGTTAGAACGTATGCGAGATTATTCAGGACTGCCACATGCTCAGGCTTGCGTCGAAGGACACCTAGATAGTGAGTTTCCGCCAACGCGTACTCGCCCTTAGACAGGGCAATATCACCCAGATACGCGAGAAACCCATCGTCATCTGAGTGATTCTCTACCCACTGCGCAGCGAAAACACCGGCCTCGGTGGGCTTTTGCGCCGCGATTAACGCAGTATGCAGAGCGCGCGCAAGTTGAGGTGAGGCATTCTTCTTGTCCAGAGCGGCACGAAACGCGGCAACCGCTGCATCGAAGTTTTTCTGCGACGACTCAACACCAGCCTCGAGTGCAAACCCTGTAGCATCTTCGGGCCGCTGCTTCTGAATGGTACGTGCCACCGCCAACGCTTGCCGCGGCCGTTTCGCATCCAACTCAACCGCTATCAACGCCCGCTGTGCTATCAACAGGTCAGGTGAAATATCAAGGGCACGTCTTAAGCTTTTTACTGCGGAACTGCTATCTTTGCGCGCCATGTACACTTCCGCCAAACCCAAATGGGCTTGCGGCGATTGCGGCTGCATTGCGGCGAGCTTGGTATAGGTTTCGATGGCTTTGCTCAGATCGCCCGCTGACGCCTGTGCACGCCCTAGCGCTGCTAGCAGCTTCGGTTCATCGGGTCGTAATTCGTACGCCTTTTTTGCATAGCCGACTGCGCCAGGCTTCTTGAGCGCTGTAAGCACATCGGCGAGCTTACTCAGCGTCTCTACATGGTCAGCTTTAAGTCGAAGCACATCAAGATACCGATCTTCTGCCAAGGCGTACTTGCGCTGAGAAAACGCAAGGTCGCCCAGGTAGGCGAGAAACCCATCGTCATTTGCGTGGTCCTTCATCCACTGCGCAGCAAAATCATCGGCCTCCGACTGCTTTTGCACTCTAGAGAGTGCGCCATGCAACCAGGTTGCAAGTTCAGTGGTGACGTTCTTCTTCTTGATACCAGCGCTAAATGCCGTGACCGCAGCGTCAAAGTTCTTCAACAATACTTCAGTCTTACCTTCGAGTAGAAACCCGATGGCGTCATCCGGCCTTTGCTTCTGAACAGTACGCGCTATTGCCAACGCCTCCTGGGGCCGCTTGGCCACCATTTCAAGCGCTATCAGTGCTTGCTGCGCTGTCAGAAGGTCAGGCGTGATTTCAAGGGCCTGTTTCAAGCTTTTGATCGCGGAATCGTTGTCCTTGCGCGCTACGTACACGTCCGCGAGACTTAAATGCGGTTGTGGCGACTGCGGCTGCATCCCAGCGAGCTTGCTAAACGAACTGATGGCCTGGTTCAGATCGCCTGCGGCCATTTGAGCACGCCCTAGCGCAGCCAGCAGCTCAGGGCTGTCGGGCAATGCCGCAACAGCGCCTTGTGCCGCCACTTGCGCAGTCTTAGCTTCTTTGTGTTTGAGGTAGTGATCGATCAGCCTCAAACGAGGCGAGACTTCGTCTGGGTTTAGCTTTACGGCATTGGTGATAAGCCCCGTTACCTCATCCGAGCTAGCACCCGCTCTCTCTCGCAGAGCAGCGATGGCAAGCAAAGCCTGAAGGTTCTTTGGGTCAACGCGAAGCAGGTCCTCAAACCGCTTACTTGCAAGGTCTGGCTTCTTCTCAGCAAGGTCCAAAGCGGCGAGGGTCGCCGCAGCGGGAAAATACACCGGGTCGATGGCTAGCGCCCGCTCAAAACTTTGGCGTGCCACCGAAGTCTCTCCCTGCGCAAGTTTTACTCTTCCCCTGAGATAGGCCGCAAAGGGCCTATCAGGTTGCTTGCCCTCCAACTGACTTATAGCCTTCAAGGCGTTATCGAACTCCTTGCGCTGAAGGTGTAAATTGATGAGTGCTAAATCGGCGTATGTCACGCTGTCCGATGAGGCGATAGCTTCCAATTCGCCCAATGCCTTTTCAGCGTTGCCTTTCGAAAACTGGCGCAGCGCAAGGGCCGTTCGGCTTTTTAGATCTTGTGGATTCAGCTTTGCGGCCCGCGCGAAGTACTTGTCGGCCTTGTCGTTGTCGCCACTGCGCAGATACGCCTCGGCGGCTAATGCCAGCCCCTGTGGAACGGGTTCAGCTGTTTCCACAATGGGACGAAGTACCGTCAACGCCTTCGCAGGCTGACCCGACTGAAGATAGGTCTGCGCAAGCAGGAGTCGAGCTGCACGAAGGTCTGGCGAAAGTTGCAACGCCTTGCTTAAAAACTTGTCAGCCTGCAAATAAGATCGCAATTGCAGTTCAACTGCGCCGGCAAGTTGGAGCACTGTGGGATCCCCGGAGACAACTGACAGTACCCGCTGCAAAAGTTCCCTCGCCGCCTTGAAGTCCCCTTGCTGGACTGCAAGCCGAGCCTGCAGGAACTTCGTCCGCGGATGATTCGGCCTGACTTTTTCGAGTTCTTCAATCTGAGCAGCAGCAGACTTGGTGTCCCTCTGCAACAGATATATAGAAGCAATACCTACGTGCGATCCAACGTCATCATTCTTGAAACTCAAGGCCTTCCGGTACGCTGAGACTGCATCGTCAGTATCAGCCCTAGATCTACCTAGTAGGGCACCTTTGAGTTGCCATGCTTCGTAGTTGTCTGGCGCCTTCACCAGGATTTTTTCGACCAGCCCTAGCGCGCCCTCGAAGTCTCCCTTACCCGCCATGAACCGTGCTTGAACGATAAGAGCAGGTACATATTCCGGCTGCTTGTTCAGCGCGTCGTCGAGAGCAAGGCTAGCCTGGTCACTTTCTCCCAGGGTTGCAAAGGCAATCGCAATCGAAGTTTTCAGATCAGCGTGTGGCACAGGATCGGCGAGATCCGTGCCGCTGTACTGGTCAACAAGCTTTTGTTGCTGGCCTTCCGCGATCAGTGACTTAGCCAACACCGGTATCACGATTGCGTCTGGGTACTTTAAATCGAGCGCCTTGCGAAGCTCAACAGTCGCGGACGTGGCATCCCCGCTGTCGAGAAGCAACTTCGCCAGAAGAAAGCGCGCTTCAGGTGCGTCAGATTTCGCCTGTAGCGCTGTCTTCAACTGAATGATGGCCGATTTGTTCTCGTTCTTCTCTAAGTAGTTTTTTGCAGATGCCATCGAATCTTCATAGTTCTCGCCGCTACACCCATACAGCGCCACGGATACGAGCAAAATCGTGAATACAAAGTTGTAGGCAAGTGCTTTCATACGGTTCCGTTTGATGTAAGGCGTTTCGTCATCTATTTGATCACCAACTTATGCATCAGATCGTAAAGTGTCGGTCTGCTGACGCCGAGAAGTTCCGACGCTTTGACCATGTTACCGTTGACGCGAGCCAAAACGGAAACGATGGCGGCCCGCTCTGCCTTCTCACGTACGCTGCGTAGGTCAACTTGATCTAGTTCAATTTGTGCTTGATGCGTGTCCGATCTCTGTAGCCCCAAGTCATCGCAGGTGATCCGATTTTCCTCTGCCATGATGATTGCCCGCCTGATGGCGTTGAGCAGCTCACGAACGTTCCCCGGCCAATGATGCTGTTCAATCGCGGTCAGTGCATCGTCACTCAGTACCATCGAGTTGCGATGCTGTTCCTGCGCAAAGCGCTTCAAAAAAGCGTGGGCAAGTAAAACGGCGTCTCCCGGCCGCTCCCTGAGCGGCGGAATATCAACGACAATTTCAGCCAAGCGATAATATAAGTCTTCCCGGAAGCTGTTTTCCTTGATCCGCCCCTGCAAGTCTTGGTGCGTCGCTGACACCACACGCACGTCAACAGCGATTTCTTCACGCCCACCAATGCGCTCGAAAGTGCGTTCCTGCAAAAATCTCAATAGCTTTGACTGCAAGGGGAGCGGGAGGTCGCCGATTTCATCCAGCATCAAGGTGCCGTTGTTGGCGGTTTCAATTTTCCCAATGGTGGTCTTCGATGCACCAGTGAAAGCGCCCTTCTCAAACCCAAACAGCTCGCTTTCAAGTAGGTTTTCAGGAATTGCAGCGCAGTTGATGGCAACAAACTTTCCGCTTCGCTTTGACGACTCGTGCAGCCCCTGCGCCAACACCTCCTTTCCGGTGCCGCTTTCTCCAAGCAACATTACCGACGCGTTGCTCGATGCAACCCTTTCTATGGTTCTGCAAACCCGCAACATTGCCGCGTCGCGAGTCAAACAAGCCGAAAGGGCATCGGGGTGATGTAAAGCTTGAAGGCGACGATTCTCACTTTGCAAATCAAACAATCTGAGCGCTCGCTCGATGATCATGCTGAGCAACTCGGGCTCAAACGGTTTTGCAAGGAAATCATAGGCGCCGAGCGCAACGGCTCGCA
>JAOTTZ010000012.1 GCA_029864165.1 Burkholderiaceae bacterium | reverse complement strand
CCGCAGGGGGCATGGGGTCAGTTCTAACATTTCAGCTAAACATCTCGCGACGGTGAGACCTCTTCGGTTGGAGTTTGCCGGAGCGCTGCACCACGTCACATCACGCGGCGATCGACGGGAGAACATTCTCCTGGACGACGATGATCGCTACGACTGGCTGGATGTGTTGAGCAGCACTTGCATGCTGCAACTGGGTGGTGCATGCGTGTTGCCAGATGAGCGACCACTACCACGGGGGCACTCAAACATTTCAGCGGGCATCGGGGGCGGGGTTTTTTTGAACCCCCAGGAGGACTGACGGCGCTTTCTATTCTTGTTGACGCGGAATACGTTTGTCCATACATTTTGTTCCGGTGAAGATCGAGTGGGGATCCCGCCAAAGCCGCCGCGAACCTGCGAGAGCACGGAGTTGCCTTCAGTGACGCGGCTACCGTCTTGACCGATTGACTACGCATTGACTCGTGAAGACCCCGACTCCTTTGATGAACAGCGATTCGTCACACTGGGGATGAGTGCCACGGGTGCCCTGCTTGTCCTCGTCTACACGCATCGGGAAACCGACGCCTACAGGATCATCTCATCTTGGAAGGCGAACAAGCTACAGAGAACCCAGTATGAAAAAGCCCGCCGCTGAACCTTATCGCGATATCGACTTTTCTAGGGCCAAGCGTGGCTCTGTCATCAAGATGGAGCCCGGAAAGACCAAAATTTCTATTCGCTTGGACAACGCTGTGATTGAGCACTTTCGCTCCTCGGTCGAGAAAGCCGGCGCTGGCAATTATCAATCCCTCATCAACGACGCATTGCTTGCTCACATTCAGCAACGTAATGTCCTCGAAGCAGTGCGCCAAGTTGTCCGCGAGGAGCTTTCGCCAGCACGCGCGAAACCACACGCGACGCGTTCGCGGCACGCCGTTGCACAAGTCGGTTAACGCGCTCGCAAAGTCCAGTGCGCGCCCGTCACAAGAGTCTTAACTTCAAACATTTCAGCTTAAACATCTGGCGATGGTGAGGCCTCTTCGGTTGGAATTTGCAGGTGCGCTGTACCACGTCACATCGCGTAGCGAACAGCGCGAGGACATTTTTCTGAACGCGGGTCCATTCAGCTTGACACTCGGACGTTTTCGTCCGATACTGCGTCTGTGACAGGAAACGAGTTCATCCGCAAGGTGAAGTCGCTCGGGAAGGCTCGTGGCTCGACCGTGATTCTCGATGCTTCCCGGGGCAAGGGTAGTCATCAAACGATTTATTTCGGTAGCGCCTTCACCGTGGTTCGGAACCCGAAGGACGAGTTGAAGACAGGCACCTTGCATGCAATGTGCTCTCAGCTCGGAATCAATCCCAACGACTTACAAGGTCGACGATGGAACGCTTTGAATACGCCGTAAGGCTCAAGCCTGCCGAGGAAGGTGGCTTCGTTGTCACGTGCCGAGATCTGCCGCAGCTGATTTCCCAAGGGGACAATGTGGCTCATGCGTTGGCAGAGGCGGCAGACGCAATGGATGAGGTCTTTGCCGCCTACGTGCTTGGTGGTCTGGATTTCCCAACGCCAAGCAGGACTAAGCGTGGTGAGCATTCGGTATCGCCGCCCGTTGAAACGGTGGCCAAGGCCGCGCTGTACGTTGCCATGCGCGAAGCTGGCATTAACAAGATGCAGCTCGCGAAGCGGCTTGGCGTCGACGAGAAAGAGGTACGACGCTTGCTTGATCCGCACTATGGGTCGAAGTTGCCTCGAATCGCCCAGGCGGTCGAATTGCTCGGAAAGCGCTTGGTAATCGGGCTGAAGCCAGCCTGACTATTCAGTACCGTAGGATGGGTAATGTGCAGCGAAAACCATCGCTCCCGTAGTTAGCAAAGGGCTAGGTGTCACCACCCACCAGCACGTAGCTCTTGGGCCTGAGATTCGCAAGTTCTTGCTCAAGCCGTGGGAGCAATGAAAGCAGGACGTTCAACTCATTGGACATGGAGTCCAGCACGACAAGAGCAACTGGCAGGGTGGACAAATTCTGCTGGAACGGCATGTTCTTGTCGACGGTGACGAAAGCGTCGAAAGCGGCGCCGGCCAGGGCGAGCAGTTCTCCGTTTCTTACGCCGGACCAGCCCATTTCAACGGCGGTCCGAACCTCATGGTTCGCAAAGTGCCGCCCAAGCTTGGCGGGAATCGACTCGTCAAGAAGCAGTCGCATCTGCTGCCAGGCTGGTCCGGGCTGCTTCTAGAACGGCGACGGCACGTTCGCGTGAGACCGTGGGGAAGTCTTCCAAGAACGCTTCGAGGAGCGACGAAGCTTCGAGGTAGTCGAACAGGTTCTTCACTGGGACGCGTGTACCTGTGAAGCACAGCGCCCCACTCATGATCTCTGGATCACGACTGACGAGAGAGTTGCTCATGATGACCTTCGAGCTTGAAAGTTTACGCCAGATGGGACGTTGCGGGGAAAGAAAGGGTCAAGTTTCAGTGTGCCACGCAGCAGGGTTGATGAGAGGAGTGGAGGCACGGGTCTTTCACGTTAAGCAATAAAGGTTTACACGTTCTCGCAAGCACGGCAGCGCTTTGCCTCAGTCCTCGACAACGCTCAAAAGGAAGGCGCCGTTCGGATCACTCGCCGTGATGGTCGAGCATTCACCATTCGACCTGTCCAAGAGTCACCATCGCCGCTCGCTGTGAAGGGCGTCAACCTCAGGCTCCGCCGCAATGAAATCGTTGCTGTTGTTCGAGAAAGCCGTGAGCACGCAGGTGGTGGGTGAATTAACCGATTCCGCGGGAATTGGTGTCAAGAGAAGAAGTGGTTCGCATTTACTAACAGTCGATTTTGACTATTCGACTGACCAGAAGTTGTCGTTTGACATGCACGCACTGGCCAACGCGAGCGATCGTGGCACACAAGCCGGTAGTGGTGTTCGGGTGTCTTTTCTGGACAGCTTCAACGTCTTTCTTGGGTCCGCCGGTCTATTTAACTGTTGGTCAAGTCGCAAACACTTCTTGCAGCGTGCCCAAGGCCGCTGCGAGCGTCTTCGCTGACACGGCGCCTACTTTCTTTGCCAGCCGCGTCTTGTGAACCGAACGTATCTGATCCAACAAGATCAACCCGCGCTTGCCGCTGTGAGTCAGCACTATCCTGAACGGTGCTGGACTGCTCCCGGTGGTCATGGGGGCCACGATCACCGTGCGCAAATGGTCATGCATCTCCGGGGGTGAAACGATAACGCATGGGCGCGTCTTTTTGATTTCACTTCCCATCGTCGGGTCGAGATTCACGAGCCAGATTTCGCCCCGAACCACAACGCGACTCACCACGCCAGCGCCGCATCACCTTCGTTTGCAAACTCGGGCATCACCAGCGCATCATCGCCAGCCACTGCGACCCTTTGCGCGGACTCAGCCCAGCCATCCCGGGCGGGCTGGGCTGGCTTACGCAACACCAGCGTGCCACGCTCGACGGTCATCTCAATCTCACCCTCGAAACCGAGCTGTGCAAGCAAGGTTTTCGCAATGATGATGCCACGCGAATTTCCCATCGGTCGAATCGTCGTTTTCATTGACTTCGGAGCAATCATTGAGTTACCTTAGGGGGATAGTTTGCCGAGCGCATGTTATTACGTTGTTGTAACCTTGTCAAAGGTTGTGCTGGCCTGTCGGGTGCAGGCCCGTTGACGCCTTGCACTGCATCCCTGCTCAAGCGCCCCTTGTCCCTTACCACCGTATCAAGGGCTAGCTTGCGCTCAAGCGCACGAAGTTGGCCGGCAGGCCCGGCACCTGGACGCGCATCGCGAGCACACAACCAGCCCAAGGCTGCTGTGCTAGTTCGTCCGCCGGGCGCTTTTGGCTTGCGCTGGTGATGTAGAGCGTTTTCAGATCTGCACCGCCGAAGCACGGCATGGTCGGGCAGCGCACCGGCAGCGGTAGGTCTTGAAGTAACTTGCCTTCGGGTGCGAGCTGCAGCAAGCGCTGCCCTTCGTACATGGCGACCCAGTAGTTGCCTTGCGAATCGACGGTCGCGCCGTCGGGTCGCCCACGATAAGTTTCGATAGCTTGGTCCGGCGCGCGTGGTGTGAACTGCGCAAACACGCGGCGCTTGCTGATGCTGCCCGTAACGACATCGAAGTCAAACGCAAAAACCGTGTGTGTGGTCGTGTCGGCCCAGTACATGGTGCGGTTATCGGGGCTCCAGGCCAGGCCGTTGGATACCGTGACGCCGTCGGCCTTACGCGTGACTTGCCCGTCTTCCAGGCAGTACAGCGCGGCCAACGCCGGCTTGCGCGGCTCGTAAACGGTGCCGCACCAAAAGCGCCCGGCGGCGTCGGCCTTGCCGTCGTTGTAGCGCTCGTTGCCGGGGTCGTACGCAGGGGCGGCGATCAAGCGGCGCTGCCCGGTGGCAGGGTCGAAGTGCAGAAATCCACTGCGCAAGGCCAACAGCAGCCCGCCACCGTAGGTGGGTGCGCAGCAGGCCACGTCGGTATCAAAGTCCCACTGTTGGCTGTTGCCCGTTGCTGGGTCCAGCCGGTGCAGGGCGTGGCCTGCAATGTCGCACCAGTAAAGCGCTTGCTCGTCCGGGTGCCACAGCGGCGATTCGCCGAGCAGCGCCGCCTGACTGACAGGTTGCAGCGTGGCGTTCATCGTCGGGTGGTCAGCATATCAAGCATTGGGATCGCCAACTGTTCCAGCGATGAGCGCAAGGCCACAAGCAACCTGCCCGCCTTCGACTCACACGCGTGGCCCATGCGAAGCGCGGATAGCATAGTCATTGCCCACCTGTCGCGGGACGAACTTTGGCCGCGGCTGCCACGCTCAATCGAGTTGCGCCTTCAGGTAATGCGAGCCGGCGATGGGGCTGAAATAGTAGGGCGCGATCTCTTCGAAACCCAGCGAGGCATAAAGTTCGCGAGCCGCTTCCATTTCGTCCAGTGTGTCCAGCAGCATGACCGAGTAGCCCGCGAGACGCGCCTCGTCGAGCAGTGACTGGGCCAGTGCACGCCCCAGACCAAAGCGGCGAAAGGCTGGGCGCACGTAAAGACGCTTCATCTCGCAGGCGTTGGCATAGTCGACATCGCGCAGCGGGCGCATCGCGCCGCACGCGGCCAATTCGCCATCGACCAGGCCGAGCGCGAGGTAGCCCGAGGGGGCGGCGTACTCGCCCGGGAGTTGCGCCAGTTCGTCGTCGAAGTTCTCGAAGCACAGATCGACCCTCAGGCTTTGAGCGTACTCGCGAAAGATTTCGCGTGCGGCTTCGATGAGCAGGGGTCCATCTGCAGCGACAAGACGAACTTCAGGTGCACCCATCCGGGTGGCGGCGGCCATGCTATCGAGTTTACCTGCCAAGCTTGGCCAGCCAGGCTCCGAGCGGCTCGGCCCTGCATCTGGCCGCGTGGCGCGTAACACCACAGCCACGCGATCGCTCAAGGCCTGTTCTAAATTGCCGATATCCAGACAGCGTGCATTGGCACGTGCGCTCGGCAATCATGAGCCGCAACTTGGACTTACCGCAACCCTGCACGTCGCATCGCAATCATGTACACATACAAGACCCAGGCGCCACGCCGCGGCAGTCGCAAACACAGATTGCTGCTTTGTGTCGCACTCGCGGCGGTTTTCCCCGCCAGCGCTGCGCCGGACCTGACCGACCTGAGTCTGGAACAACTGATGGACATCAAGGTGGTGGGTGCTTCCAAGTACGAGCAAAAACAAAGCGAGGTCGCCGCTGCGGTGAGCATTATCACGCGTGACGAGATTCGCGCCTTCGGCTGGCGCACTCTCGACGAGGCGGTGGCTAGCCTGCCCGGGGTGTATACCACCTACGATCGCCGATACGTTACCCTCGGCACGCGCGGGCTGGGGCTGCCGGGCGACTACAACATGCGCGTGTTGGTCACCATCAACGGTAATCGCGTAAACGCCCCGACCTACGACAGCGGGCCCTTTGGCAGGCTTTTCCAGCTGGACATGGATTTGGTCGAGCGTATCGAATTCATCCCTGGCCCGGGCGGCGCAGTGTACGGTCAGAATGCAATGTTTGGCGTGGTCAACGTGGTGACGCGCGACGGTGCCGACGTCGATGGCACCGAACTCGCCCTTACCTACCAACACCCAGAATCGATGCGCGAAGGGCGTGCGAGCTGGGGTAAGGCGTTCGACAACGGCGTCGACGTATTGGTTTCGGTGTCCGGCATGCGAGCGCGTGGCGAAGACCGTTTCTACGACTTTGGGGTGCACCCAGTAACGCGTGCAGCTCATTCTGGTGTGGCAGTTGGCCTTGACGGCGACCACGACAACGAACTTTTTGCGCGCGTAGCCGGCGGCCCATGGTCGTTCGACCTTGTGCACGCCGATCGCCGCAAGGACGCCCCCACCGCTGCCTACTTCTCCGATCCGTTGGTCCCGGGTCAGTACGAGGCAGACCGTTACGCTCTTGCACAGCTCCAGTATCAAGAAAGCTACGCAGACGACACCGTGCATGTGGCGGGGCGGCTCTTCATTGGCCGTGATCGCTTTCGGGCCAAATTCAGCTTCGTCCGCTTAGGCGGGCCAGTAACAGTTCTCTCGCCGTCCGATTGGCGCGGCGCTGAAGTGCGCCTGCTGTCCACCGGACTGAAGGATCACAAGCTGATGCTGGGGCTGGAGATCCAGGACAACGTACGCTACGATCAGTCTCTGCTGCTTTCCGCCAACCCGGCAGCAAGTATTGTCATTCCCGGTTCGGGTTACCGTGCGGGTCTTTACGTTCAGGACGAATGGCGTATCGTCGATTCGCTGACGGCCACCATGGGCCTGCGGCTCGATCGCAACAATGTCACTGGCAACAAGCATAGCCCGCGTGCTGCGCTGATTTGGCAAGCCGCGCCGGCGACCACGCTTAAAGCACTGTTCGGCCGTGCGCACCGTGCCCCCAACGCGTTTGAGCGTGACTACGACACTTTCGCACAGGCTGGCAACCCGGAGCTGAAGGGCGAAAGTATCGACACACTGGAGTTCGTGGCAGATCATCGGGTAGGCAGCAACCTGACGCTTCGCGGTGCACTCTACCAGTGGAGCATACGCGACCTCGTGACGCTTGGCATCGAACCCGCGAGCGGGAAACTGCAATATCAGTCGGGCGATAAAGTGAAAGCCCGAGGCGTAGAGCTGTCGGCCGACAAGACCTGGGCGCGAGGCGTTCGCCTACGCGGCAGCGTGTCAGTGCAAGACGTTAGCCATGTCAGCGACGGCGGGCTGCTCAACTCACCCAAGTGGCTCGGTAAGCTCAACTTGTCGGCGCCCTTGCCAGTGGCCGGATTGCGCGCTGGCTACGAACTGCGTTACGACAGCAAGCGCCTGAGCCTGGACGGTAGCGAGTTGGACGGCTACGCCCTGTCGAATCTGTACTTAAGCACCGACACCTTGGCCAAGGGGCTGGAGTTGTCTTTGGGCATTTACAACTTATTCGACACCCGGTACGAGTACCCCGGTTCGCATAACAACTGGCAGAACGCGCTTGAGCAAGACGGACGCAGTGTTCGCGTCAAGCTGGTTTACAAGTTTTAAGGGGGAATTCGATCATGGTTCGTTTGAACTTCCGCCCAAGTCTCTTTAAGCGCTGCTCTGGTGGTTCGACGGTACGGCGCGCGGTTTACGCGATGCTCGCTGCCGCCCTGGTTGGGCCGGGCCACGCCGCCGTCGATCTGACCTCGCTCAGCCTAGAGGAGTTGCTGGACGTCCCGATCGTCGGCGCGTCCAAGTACGAGCAAAAGCAAAGCCAAGTGGCCGCCGCGGTCAGTGTGATCACGCGCGACGAGATCAAGGCCTACGGCTGGCGTACGCTGAACGAGGCCTTGGCCAGCTTGCCCGGGATTCACACCACGTACGATCGCCAGTACAGCTACTTGGGCACGCGCGGCTTTGGCCTGCCCGGCGATCTCAATACCCGCGTGTTGGTGACCATCAACGGCAATCGGGTCAACGACGCCGTCTACGATTCAGCCATGACGGGACGGCAGTTCCCGCTCGATATGGATTTGGTCGAGCGCATTGAATTCATTCCCGGCCCAGGTGGTGCCGTTTATGGCCAGAACGCCCTGTTCGGTGTGGTCAACGTCGTGACACGCAGCGGCGCGGCGGTGGCTGGCACCGAATTGGCGGCGGGCTACACGGGGTCGCAGTCGGCACACGAAGAGCGGGTCAGCTGGGGCAAGAAGCTCGATAACGGTGCCGATGTGCTGCTCTCAGCTTCCGGGTACCGAGCCAAAGGCCGCGATCGCTTCTTCGACTACCCCGGCGCCAATGCAGACGGGTCCGATGCGTCGGGTGTCGCTGTCGGCATGGACGGCGAGCGTGATAAGGAATTCTTTGCCCACCTTGCCCACGGCCCATGGTCGGCCGACTTCTCGTACGGGGATCGCCGCAAGGATGACCCCACCGCGACCTACGGCAGTGACCCGCTCGCACCCGGTCAGTACCAGCGCGACCGCTATTTGCTAACGCAATTGCAGTATCAAAGCACGCTGGTCGATGAAAGCTTGCATTTGTCGGGCCGGTTGTTTCTGGGCCAGCATCGCTACACCGCGCTGTATCGATACGGCGGTGCGCCCGCTGAATCGACCGGCCCGGGCGACTGGCATGGCTTCGATCTACGCCTGTTGTCCACCGCCTGGGCGCAGCACAAACTGATGTTGGGGCTGGAGTATCAGTCCAACACCCGGCAAGACCAAACGTGGGACGACCTCACCACGCCCGATGTCGTCGATCTGGCCATACTGCGATCAGGCTACCGCGCGGGACTTTACGCCCAGGACGAATGGACACTCGACGATCACTGGCGCGCGACCTTGGGGCTGCGTCTTGACCACAACAACGCCATAGGCAATACGCTGAGTCCGCGCGCCGGCCTGATCTGGCAGGCCACACCCGCCACAACGTGGAAAGCGCTCTATGGCCGCGCTCACCGCGCACCCAACGTGTTTGAGCGCGACTACGACGATGGCGGGGTGACCCAAGTCGCCAACCCGAGTCTAGAGCGCGAAACCATAGACACGCTGGAACTGGTGCTGGATCACCGCGCGGGGCCAGACTTGTCGCTGCACGGCTCGGTGTACCGTTGGAGCATGCAGAACCTGGTAACCCTGGGGATACATGCAGAGAACCGACACCCGCAGTACCAGAACGGCGAAAATGTTACGGCCCATGGCGTGGAGCTGTCAGCGTACAAGACCTGGCGCGCGGGCACTAGCCTGCGTGGCAGCGTCTCGCTGCAGGATGTCGGCGACGCGAACGGCGGCGACCTGCACAACTCGCCCGAAGTGCTGGGCAAGCTCAACTTCGCCAGTCCATTGGCCTCCACCGGGCTGCGCCTAGGCTACGAGCTTCAGTATTCCGGGGCACGTCAGAGCCTGAATGGCGCGAAGTTGGACGCTTACTGGTTGTCCCATTTGTACTTGGTGGCGGACAAGTGGGCGCGGGGGCTGGAAGTGTCGCTGCGTATCAGCAACCTGTTTGACACCCAGTACCAGCATCCGGGCTCACACAATAACTGGCAAAACGCCTTCGACCAAGACGGGCGCAGCGTACAGGCTACGCTCAGCTACAGGTTTTAAGGCCACACCATGCCTAGGTTTTGCACCCGCATGTTTGTCGCCAAGGCGGGGTGCGCGCGCTTGTGCCTGCCACCGAGTCTGTTGTTGCTAGCGCCAGCGCTTTCGACCGCCGCGCATCCCCGCAGCCTAAAGCAACTACTGCGCTTGCCACTGGATTGTTTGCTGCAGTTAGAGCTATCGTCGCCGCGGGCCTCACAGGTCATCGGCGTAAGCCGGTTGAAGGCCATGCGTGCCAGGCGTGCCAGGCGTGCGAGGGGGCGCCGTGCGGCGTAAGACCCCCCCATTGCTGCGGTCCCTGGGCTTAATCGGCTTGCTGACGTTTGCGATGTCAGCACTGGCGGATGATTTGCCCGAGTATCGCCTGAAGGCAGCCTTCTTGTACAACTTCGCGCTCTTTGCAGAGTGGCCCAACGAGGTTGGCGGCACACTCAACCTTTGTGTACACGGGCAGGACCCCTTCGGCAGCGAGCTCGACGCGCTGCAGGGCAAGGCCGTGGGGGCGCGCAGTATCACCGTGCAACGCAAGGCCGGCGGCGAATCGCTCAAGGGCTGCCAGGTTGCTTTCATTGCTGCCTCGGCGATTGGCAGCCTGTCACGTGTGATTGCCGAGGCGCGCGACAACAACGTGTTGACCATAGCCGACAGCCCCGGCGCTGCGCGCCAAGGAATCGCGCTCAACATGGCTGTGGTACAGAACAAAATCACCTTTGAGGCTAACCTGCGCGCCGCGCGGGCTGCTCGCATCACGCTCAGCTCTAAACTGCTGCGCCTGGCCACGGAGGTGTACCAATGATTACGCTCGGGGCCCGTCTGCGACGCATCAACCAGGTTGCGCTGGGTTCGGCCGTGGGCATCGTCGCGGTAATCATCGTTATTAGCAGCTTCACGATGGGCCTGTTTGCGCTCGTTGACGCGAGCCGCGCGCAAGCCAAGGTGCTGGCCGAAAACGCCGCTGCGGCGCTGATGTTCCAGGACGCCAAGTCGGCGCAGGAGATCTTGCAATCGCTGCGGAATTCGCCAGACGTTCACGTCGCAGCGCTGTACGGCAAGGACGGGCGCTTGTTTGCTGCTTACCAGATCGAAGGGCATACAGCGCCGGCAACGCTGGAAGGCGCAGCGTCAAACTTGGCGATTGGGTTCGAGTACATCACGATAAGCCAGCCGGTGCAATTCCAGCAAGCCAATCCCGGCTACCTCGTGGTCGGTGTGGACCTCGAAAACCTCTATAAGCAGACCGCCTGGCAGATCTTCGCCACACTCGTCGCCGCGCTGCTGGCGCTGAGCGCGAGCGGGCTTCTGCTGCGACGGCTCAATGCTTCGGTGTTGCAGCCGCTGACCGGTTTGAACCGCTTGACGGAGCGCGTGTCTAAAGATGCCGACTACAGTTTGCGCGCCAAATCCAGTGACATCGCCGAACTGGACCAGTTGGCGGCGGGCTTTAACGTGATGCTGGAACAGATTCAGGAGCGCGACAAGCGCCTGGCCGACCACCGCGACCATCTCGAGGAGGAGGTCGCGGCGCGCACGGCGGAGTTGCTGCGAGCCAAGGATGCGGCCGAGGCGGCGAGCCAGGCCAAGAGCGAGTTCCTGGCCACGATGAGCCACGAGATCCGCACGCCGATGAACGGCGTGCTGGGTATGAACGAGCTACTGATTGATAGCAATCTGAGCCGGCAGCAGCGCACCTGGGCTGAGGCGGTACAGGCCTCCGGGCGGCACTTGCTGGGCGTGATCAACGACATCCTGGATTTCTCGAAGATCGAGTCGGGGCACTTGGATCTGGAGGTCGTCGACTTCAACCTGGTCGAGGTGATTGAAGACGCATTGACCATGTTCGCTCAGCCTGCGGAAAGCAAAGGGCTCGAGCTTGCGGCCCAGTTCATTCCACACGACGCGCCGCTCGCGCTGCGAGGCGATCCATTCCGCCTGCGGCAAGTCGTCGCTAACTTGATTGGCAACGCGATCAAGTTCACCGATGAGGGCGAAGTCGTGGTTCGCGTCTCGTTGCTGGAGTGCACCGGCACCGAGGCTTCGGTACGGTTCTGCGTCGAAGACACCGGCATCGGCATTGAACCCGAGGCACAGTCGAAAATCTTCGACCATTTCGCGCAGGCCGATGGGTCCACGACGCGTCAGTACGGCGGTACTGGTCTCGGGCTGGCAATTTGCCGGCGCATGCTTGATTTGATGGGGGGTAGCATCCGCGTCGAGAGCACACCGGGAAAGGGCTCAAAGTTTTGTGTCGATTTGCGGCTGCCCGTCGCGCTCAGGGCGAGCTCGGAACCCCTTGCCACCGGCAAGCTCGACGGTGTGCGAGTTCTTGTCGTAGACGACAACCAAACCAACCGCGACATCCTGCAGCAGCAGTTGCAGGGATGGCGAATGCGGGTCAGCTGCGCGGAAGGGGGCCAGCAGGCCTTGTTGTCAATGACCGAGGCGGCGCAAGCAGGCAGACCGTTCGATATCGCTATCCTGGACATGCACATGCCCAGGATGGACGGTCTGCAGCTTGCACGCGAGATCAATGCACACCCGGATTTGGAAGCGACGCGGCTGATGATGTTGAGTTCGACCTACGCCAATGCCGACCAGCAAACACGCGAGGAAGCAGGTATCCTGCGCTACCTTAACAAGCCTATACGCCAGGCCGACCTGTTCCGCGTCGTCACGGGCGTTGTCTCGCTGGACCCGGCTGCAACGGGCTGGGACGAACTACTGCCCGAAAGGTCTGCGGAAACGATGCACGGCACTGTACTGCTGGTCGAAGACAACGCGATCAACCAGAGCGTGGCCAAGGCGATGCTACAGAAACTCGGCCTGAGCTGGCAATTGGCCAACAACGGCGCAGAGGCTGTTGACATGGTGCGCAAGCACGACTTCAACGTCGTGTTGATGGACTGCCAGATGCCGGTGATGGATGGATACAAAGCCACGGCGGCTATTCGCGCCTTGCCGGGTGGCCGTGGTGAGCGTCTACCCATCGTCGCGCTGACCGCCAACTCCATGCAGGGTGACGAGCAGAAGTGCCGCGACGCTGGCATGGATGGCTTTCTGGCCAAGCCCTACACATTGGCCACGTTGCACGTCACGCTGGAGCGATGGCTTGTGACCGGGTACGAGCCGGCGGCTGGTGTGGAGCGCCGAGCCGAGCCACCGTTTTCAGCGATCATGGGCGAGTCGCCGGCCATCAGCTTGGAGGTCATCGAGGCTCTGCGCGAGCTCGATGAGTCGGGCGGCATGGGCCTGGCGAGGGGGCTGCTGCAGTCCTTTCTTGAAACCGCCGACCACGGCGTTGCTCAGGTGGTGGCCTCCATCGGCGCCGGCGACTGCAAGTCGTTAGGCCAAGCGGCGCACGCGCTCAAGTCGAGCACAGCCAATGTTGGGGCACAGATGCTGTCGGCGTACTACCGTGAACTGGAGCGGTTTGGCCGCGAAGGCAACATCGACGAAGCACGTGCGCGGTTAGATCTGGTCCGGCGCGAGCATGCGCGTGCGGTGTCGCAGATGCGTGAACTGCTGTTGGAGCTTGCATGACCAGCGCACCGAGCAAGGTACTGGTCGTCGATGACGATGCCAGCGCACGCCTGCTGATGCGCGCGGCCTTGCGCAAGGCTGGTTACGAGGTCGTCTTGGCCAACGGCGGTGTGGATGCCTTGGCCCAGTTCCACGCCGAGCCCTTTGACATGGTCATGCTCGACGTCGACATGCCCGACTTGAGTGGATACGAAGTCTGCGCGGCACTGCGCGCCGAAGTCGGCCCTCTGCTGCCTATCTTGATGGTGACCGGCATGGAAGATGTGCAGTCGATCGACCAGGCTTATCACGCGGGCGCCACCGACTACATCGCCAAACCCATCAACTGGGCGCTGATCGGTTATCGGGTGAGATACCTGCTGCGCGGGTATCAGGCCTCGCTGGACCTGCAGGCCGCTGAAGCACGCAACGCGGCTATTCTGAACGCCATCCCCGACTTGTTGTTCGAACTCGACATAGACGGTAGCTACATTGACTACCATTGCGCACGCGCTGAGCTGGTCGCCACGTCGGTAGATAGCTTGATCGGCAAGACGGTTGCCGAAGTGCTGCCACCCGACGCCGCGCAACTGTGCATGTCGGCATTGCAGGAGGCGCATGAACACGGCTCGTCGGCAGGCCAGCAGTTCGAGTTGGAACTTGCGCATGGCACCGTGTGGTTCGAACTTTCTGTGGCGCGCAAAGACACGGCTCCCGGTCTCAAGCCGCGGTTCATCGTTTTGTCGCGCGATATCACGGAACGCAAATCAGCCGAACACAAAATTGCTCGGCTCGCCTTTTTTGACAGCCTGACCGGGCTGCCCAACCGGCAGTCTTTTCTTGAAGGAGTCGACCGGGAAATCAGACGTGCTCGGCAAGTCGGTGCTCAGTTGAGTGTCATGTTCTTGGATCTTGATGGCTTCAAGAATATCAACGACACCATGGGGCACGCCGCGGGCGACCAGATCCTGCAAAGCGCGGCCGACCGGCTGCGCATGGGCGTGCGACCGACCGACATGGTTTCGCGCACCGCCGACGTCGGGGCGGCGGTCGAGCTCGCCCGCCTGGGCGGTGACGAGTTCACTGCGTTGATTCTGGGCATTGCGCGGCCGGACGATGCATTGGTCGTCGCGCACCGCGTCCACGATTTGATGCGCGCACCTTTCGTGGTCGATGGCACAGAGGTGACGCTGACGGCGAGCATCGGCATTGCGCTCTACCCGGAAGACGGCGCCGACGCGGCGACGCTGCTCAAGCACGCCGACACAGCGATGTACCACGCCAAGGACTCGGGCCGGGACAATTGCCAGTTCTACAGCCCGTCGCTGACTGCGCACGCCATGCAGCGGATGGAGCTCAAGACCAGCCTGCGTCTGGCTGTTGAGCGACAGGAGTTCAGCCTGGTTTATCAGCCCCAGCTCGACGTGACCGCGGGGCACATTCACTCGGTGGAAGCGCTCATTCGCTGGAATCATCCTGTGCGAGGAATGATCCCGCCGTTGGAATTCATCCCGCTGGCCGAGGAATGCGGCTTGATTCTGCCCATTGGCCAATGGGTGCTGCGCAAGGCTTGCGCTGACGCGGTGGGCTGGCAACGCGCCGGGCGCCCCCTGCGGGTTGCAGTCAATCTTTCACCGCTGCAGTTTAAAGATCCTAATTTGGTGCAAATGATCCTCGATGCACTTGCGGTGACTGGATTGGAGTCGGGTCTGCTCGAAGTGGAGATTACCGAGAGCGTCGCGATGGAGAACACGGCTGCAACGATGGCAACGCTCAATGCATTGCGTGAAAACGGGGTGCGGGTTTCCTTGGACGATTTCGGCACCGGGTATTCATCGCTGAGCTATCTCAAACGCATGCCGCTCAATAACCTCAAAGTAGACCGCAGCTTTGTCAGCGGCTTGCCGCATGATGAGGAAAACCACGCGATTGTT
>JAOTTZ010000282.1 GCA_029864165.1 Burkholderiaceae bacterium | reverse complement strand
TACCGTTTTGCCGATTTCGCCCGCATGGGCGTACCGATGAACCTGATCACCTGGCTGGCTGCCAGCCTGCTGATACCATTGTTCTGGCCGCTGACCTTGCCGTGAGCGTGCCAACGCCGCCTTAGGACTTGGCCGACCGTCGCTCATCGCCACGGCCAAAGCGCAAGCCGGTACTTTCCTTGTTGGGTTTCAGCTTGTCTGTCCCGCACTGGGTGGCACCATGCGCGATTGCTGCTAAACTAGTGGGCTCGCCGGAGGGGTGCCCGAGTGGCTAAAGGGGGCAGACTGTAAATCTGTTGGCTTACGCCTACGCTGGTTCGAATCCAGCCTCCTCCACCACACGGAGAAATGTGAGGAGGAGTGGAAGTAAGCCG
Organism: Burkholderiaceae bacterium; assembly: GCA_029864165.1. Taxonomy (GTDB): domain Bacteria; phylum Pseudomonadota; class Gammaproteobacteria; order Burkholderiales; family Burkholderiaceae_C; genus CAIKUF01. Next base: position 3,323 of record JAOTTZ010000282.1, on the reverse strand, counting down.
TCGTTCAAGTGTAGTGCTTTATGGGCTTGAACGCGGCGCCCGGGCGGGAGTAGTTCAATGGTAGAACCCTAGCCTTCCAAGCTAATGACGCGGGTTCGATTCCCGCCTCCCGCTCCAGTTTTCGTGGCCAACGGTCTCTAGTGGTTTGCAGTCCACCGCATGCATACCAGTGAGGATCGCCCATGTGGCTCAGTGGTAGAGCACTCCCTTGGTAAGGGAGAGGTCGCGCGTTCGATCCGCGCCATGGGCACCAGTTGATTCGGGCATTGTCTTATTTTGACCGCTAGGAGCAAGAAAAATGGCAAAAAGCAAGTTTGAGCGCACCAAGCCGCACGTGAACGTCGGCACGATAGGGCACGTGGACCATGGCAAGACGACATTGACGGCGGCCATCACGACGGTGCTGAGCAAGCTCTTTGGCGGTGAAGCCAAAGGCTACGAGCAGATTGATGCGGCGCCGGAAGAAAAAGCGCGCGGCATCACCATCAACACCGCGCACGTTGAGTACGAGACCAAGGCCCGGCACTACGCGCACGTAGACTGCCCGGGCCACGCCGACTACATCAAAAACATGATTACGGGCGCGGCGCAGATGGACGGTGCGGTGCTGGTGGTCAGCGCCGCCGACGGCCCCATGCCCCAGACACGCGAGCACATCCTGCTGGCGCGTCAAGTCGGCGTGCCCTACATCATCGTCTACATGAACAAATGCGACATGGTCGACGACAAAGAGCTGCTTGAGCTCGTAGAGATGGAAGTGCGCGAGCTGCTCGACAAGTACGAATTCCCCGGCGACAAGACCCCCATCATCCACGGCAGTGCCAAGCTGGCCCTAGAAGGCGACAAAGGCGATCTCGGCGAAGGCTCGATCCTCAAACTTGCCGAAGCGCTGGACAGCTACATTCCCACGCCCGAACGAGCGATCGATGGGGCATTTCTGATGCCCGTTGAAGACGTATTCAGCATATCAGGGCGCGGCACCGTGGTCACCGGCAGAGTCGAGCGCGGCGTCGTCAAAGTGGGCGAAGAAATCGAGATCGTCGGCATCAGTGTGACGCAAAAGACCACCTGCACGGGCGTAGAGATGTTCAGAAAGCTGCTCGATCAAGGCCAGGCGGGAGACAACGTGGGCGTCTTGCTAAGGGGAACCAAGCGCGAAGACGTTGAGCGCGGCCAAGTGTTGTGCAAGCCCGGCTCGATCAAGCCGCACACCCATTTTACGGCCGAGGTGTATGTTCTGTCCAAGGAAGAGGGTGGGCGGCACACGCCGTTTTTCAGCAACTACCGGCCGCAGTTTTACTTTCGCACGACCGACGTGACCGGTGCGGTGGAGCTGCCCAAAGACAAAGAGATGGTGATGCCTGGAGACAATGTCAGCATCACGGTCAAGCTGATCAATCCGATTGCGATGGAAGAGGGGTTGCGCTTTGCGATCCGCGAGGGCGGCCGCACCGTCGGCGCCGGCGTCGTCGCGAAGATATTGGAGTGATTAACTGCGTGACTTGGTGCGCCGCGAAGTTTGAAGTCGCGTGCACCTTTAGCGAAACCCCGCAGCCTTGGTGTTGCATCGCCACGCTGCCCCGCTCTTTGAAGGAATGTCATGCAGAAGCAAAAAATTCGCATTCGCCTGAAAGCGTTTGACTACAAGTTGATTGACCAATCGGCGCTCGCCATTGTTGACACGGCAAAGCGCACAGGCGCTATCGTCAAAGGCCCCATACCGCTGCCTACGCGTTTGAAGCGTTTCGACATTCTCCGATCGCCGCATGTCAACAAAAGTTCGCGCGATCAGCTCGAAATCCGCACCCACCAGCGGTTGATGGATATCGTTGACCCGACCGACAAGACGGTTGACGCCTTGATGAAACTCGACCTGCCGGCCGGCGTTGACGTGGAGATCAAGCTTCAGTGACCCCTGTTTCGGCCTACCTGCCGGCGGTTCAACGAGATGAAATGCGACCTAGGGTCTGCGTTCAAGGCAAGGACGTCGTCATCGCGTGAGGCGCGGATCACCGCTCAGATCACAAAGGAGGGGGTTACGAACGTGCCGGCACACAAGCCAGAAGAATGTGATTTGCTTTTGTTCGAGGTTATCGGGACGAAAGATCTCGACGCAGCGATATCCCTCTACGAGCCGGATGCCATTTTCGTTGTTTCTCCCAACCAGGTTGTCATCGGCCACGCCGCAATCCGCGAGGTCTTGCAGGGCATGATCGCAGCCAATGCGACGGGTAAGCTCGACACGGTTACAGCAATCCCGAGTGCCGACGGCGCTATCGCGTTCACGCGAGCAAAGGGCAGCAGTACCAGTCCAGGCCCTGATGGGACGCCTGTCACGACGCATTTCCACAGCATCGAGGTTGTCCGCAAGCAGCCCGACGGAACATGGCGAATCATCATCGACGACCCTAGCGGAGAGGGATTGGAATGATCCCTTGGCCGCGACGGGCCCATTTCGGGCGACAACTAGACGCCATCAGCGGTTTCTCGATCGTTTCGCCTCACGGCGGCCCGATTGGTATACGCCTCGCTCGAATCGAGCCAATTTGACTTTCTTAGACTTGTGCGTGGTCACGACACACACACTGGCTCACTGACTGATACGCAGAGTGAACGCGATGAACTGGGCGGACGGCCAAATGAAATCGTATAGACAGATATGTCGGTTCATTCGATGTTATGTCTTCTCGCGCTTGGCACCAGGATACTTGCGCGCTTCAGCACTCGCCGTTTCGATCGTGCTCGTAGCCACAACTGCAGTCTATGCTGCGGAAATAGTTCCATACACAATAAAATCCGTGCGGCCAGCAGGAGTCGGCTTTGTCGAGTTATTAGGGCCCGGCAAGATCGAAATCGCCGGAAAGGCGCGGGATTTCATTGGCATAAAGTATGTTGCCGTGAGGAACATTGACTCGCTTAGCGGTGCCGCTAACCTCAAGACCGGATGCGTAATTTCGTATTCATCAGAGGGATATACCGCGGAGATTTCAGTAATCGACCAGTCGTGTCGTCAGATTCTCGCTGTTGTTCAGATTGTTCAATGAGGCCATCGCCCAAGCGTGACTAATTGGGTCGACGCCTCGTTTCTGAGCCCCGGGGACGGCTCACAACGGTAACCGCAGAAACAACCCCGCGTGCCTTTCGTCGGCCCAATTGACTTCGATCAACCGCCATGTCGCCGGATTTGGTATACAGGCGCATGGTGGTTGAGGGTGCCGGAAGAGATTTGCTTACGCCGGGCGCCACAGTTAGTTGAAGACTGGGCGACCCCCAAAATCAGCTGGTCACGACCAGGGTTGCCGGGTGACACGAACTGCAAGGGC
>JAOTTZ010000281.1 GCA_029864165.1 Burkholderiaceae bacterium | reverse complement strand
AAGGCTCAGCCCGTGGGGAGTTCCATCGGCGGTTTCTCCGTCCCGTCAAAGTCTTCCACCGTCGCGCTATTGAAGTGTGTGGCTGCAGCGAAGAAAGCTGCGCTTGCGGAATCGGCTACCTTTGCCAGCGCGGAAACGTCGGACGCCCTGGCCAGAGGCTCTCTCTCCCACCCCCAGCTGACCGAACCGACGAAGCGTGTGCCCGAACCGCCCTGGGCAAGCACGGCGACCTCGAAGACCATTCCGGTGACTACGCTGGCTACGGGCACCGACGGTAGATCGCGCAGCGCAGCTGCCCCGCCCCTTGCCGCGCTGGGGCCCCAGCCCGACGCACGCCACCCCGGGGTCCAGTTGGCGGTTCGCGCTACCGGATCACTCCGAACCGCCCCCCATCCCGTAGTCCCTTCAGTGGTTTGTTTGACATATGCGGGTACGTGCAGGCTCAGCCGCTGTTGCGCATACCGCGGATCGAGACTGGTGATGTAAGTCTTGTTTTTCACCAGGGCCCCGATGCTCGGCGTCGAGACTTGCGTCGCGCTGCGAAAGATTTGGTCCCGCGTCTGCTGCCGCTCGAGCGCCCCGACAAACTCCACGGCGTCCTGGTTGGTCTCGATGAGGTCGAGCAGCGGGCGCTCGCGAGCCCGCATCACCTTTTTGAGGTGGTCGTCGTAGGGGCCATGAAACTCCATGTCGATGCCGACGCCCTTATGTTCGCCTACTTGAATGATGCGCACCGTGAAGCCGGTATTGCCCTGATGGATCAGGTCGTAGGCATCTTGGTCTTCCTCGCGGTACAGATCTTTGACCGTCTGCACCAGATGAACCTCGGTTGCGTCAAGGTCTGCTTTGGGCACAAAGAACAGCGTCATCTGCGCGCCGACCATTCCCCCGTCGTCGGGGGACGCAAACGGCGCATAAAAGCTGTCGTCGGTGATGAATTTTCCACCGGGCACATCAATTGTCGTCACAGGCATAGCGAATCTCCTTGAAGATGGTTATTGGGAGCCCAAGCCATAGTCGGCAGTCTTTGTCAGGTCAAGTGCAAGCCGCCAACCGCCAACAGATCACGGCGTACCGCGGTAGATTTCGCCACCCGCATTGACACCCCAAGGCGCACCCTTGCCGTCGACCGAGATTTCTGACAGCGCGCCCGAGCGCTCTTGCCAACCACTTCCGTCCCATTTGAAAACGTTAAAGTCCTTGCTGACCACAAAAACACTGCCGTCGCCGCCGATACCGATATCGCGGGCATTGCCAGGCATTTGTTGCCAGCCGCTACCGTTCCAGCGGTAGATGTTGCCTCCCGAGTTAACCACCCAGGGGTTGCCGCTGGGGTCGACATCGATGCGTACGGCGCCCCCAGCGACATTGGCCCAGTTGTTGCCGTCCAGACGATAGATGCCAAAGCCGCCACCCACCGGGTTGGCACCGATCACCCAGACCACACCGTTGGCCCCCACACCGATGTCCTTGGCTGCCCCGGGCAGCTGCTGCCAGGTGCTACCGTTGCCGCGGTAGATGCCACCGACAACGTTGACCACCCAAGGGTTACCCTGTCCATCGACATCGACGCGCACCGCGCTACCGGGGACTTTTGCCCAGTTGTTACCGTCCAGACGATAGATGCCAAACCCGCCACCTTCCGGGTTGGTACCGATCACCCAGACAGCACCGTTGGCCCCCACACCGATGTCTTTGGCCGCCCCGGGCAACCTCTGCCAACTAGGTGCGGTGGCAACGACGATCTCCACGAGGTCGCGCCCCTGCACCAAATCCCCAGCGTTGGGAACTTGGCTCAAGACCACCCCCTCCGGTGCGTCAGCGACCGCCTTCCGGGTTTCTTGCAACAGCAGGTTGGCCGCCTGCAAGCGCTCGCGGGCATCTTTCACCGGCATGCCGACCAAGTCGGGTACGGGAACCTTCTCGTCCGCCAGCGGCGTTTGCGCCGAACTTGCTGGATCCTCGATACTTGACGGCGGCGTTTCCGGTTGCGCGTCCTTTTTCTCACTACAACCTAACAGGAGGGTGCAACAGAGACAGGCGCCGCCAAGCGTCGTCACCCAGGGGGTATTTGTCAGTGTCAGCCAACGTTGTTTGTTCATTGGTATCTCCTTCGACTGGTTTGTGCGTTCCCGATGAGTGGTTGATTTTGCGCGATTTCAGTTCCGACCTGATTCGGCAGCCTCGTTAACAATGTGCCTCATGCGCACCAGGGCTTTTCTGTTGTTTGCGTTGGCGACGAGTTTGTCGGTGGCACAGCCGGCCCCGCACGGGCCGGACGGCTACCGCAACAACTATCCGCACCCCGGCAGAGAGAGCTTTTGGGCTTGGCAGTGGGAACGGTTTTGGAACGGGCGACCGCAGCCGCCCGCTGGCGGCTGGAAGCTGCCAGCGGTGCAAACCGATTCGCGGGCGCTGCGCTCGCCCAGCACCAACCCGTCCATGACCTGGATAGGGCACGCGAGCATGCTTGTGCGCTTGGCCAACGAGAACATACTCTTCGATCCGATCTTTTCCGACCGCGCGTCGCCGGTACGCTTCGCCGGCCCCAAGCGCATCGTGCCCTTGCCGATAGACGTGGCCGAGTTGCCGAAGATCGACCTGGTGATGATTTCTCACAATCACTACGACCATTTGGACGCCGCGTCCGTCACCCAGTTGGCCGAGGCACCGGCGGGCAGCCCGCGCTTCCTCGTCCCAATGGGCTTGAAAGCGTGGTTTGTCGAACGAGGTATCACGCGCGTTGAAGAATACGACTGGTGGCAACAGACCCGCGAGGGCGAACTGCGCATCACTTTTGTCCCGGTGCAACATTGGAGCAAACGGACGCTGAGCGACAGCAACCGCACGCTGTGGGGTGGTTGGGTCGTCGAAGGCGAGGGCCTGCGCCTGATTCACACGGGAGACACCGGCTATTCGAAGGACTTTCGCGATATCGGCAAGCGCCTGGGGCCTTTCGACATAGCGTTTATTCCCATTGGGGGTTACGCGCCGCGTTGGTTCATGCGTGTGATGCATGTCGACGTCGCCGAGGCAGTGCAAATCCGCGCCGACCTCAAGGCTGCACGCGCGATCGGCATCCACTGGGGCACTTTCGAAGCGCTGACCGACGAACCCATGGACGAACCGCCCATCTTGCTCGAACAACAGCGGCAGGAGCTCGGGTTGAGTCAAGCGCAATTTGACGTGATGAAGATCGGCGAAACCCGGCGCATTGAGAAGGCTGCCACGCGGTAACGTAAGCACCCAAGCCTTGGTCTGCTGGCGCGACAGCGGTGGCGTGGCACGCGCGCGGTCAGGCCACGGTGGGTCACAAACCCCATGTTTTCAGAATCAACCCGAGCACCGCGCTCGCAGCGATAACCTGGATCACGCTGCGCTTGAAGAGAAACAGCGCCACCGCCGCCGCCAGTGCGATCGCGGCTGATGTGCCGTCAAACGTTCCTGAGAATCCGTCCGGCCAAAGCACGTGGTAGCCGAAAAACAGCGCCAAGTTCAAGATCACGCCGACCACAGCAGCCGTGATGGCGGTCAGCGGCGCGGTGAACTTCAAGTCGTTGTGCGTCGTCTCGACCAGCGGGCCGCCGATCAGGATGAAGAGAAACGATGGTAAAAAAGTGAACCATGTCACCAGCGTCGCGGCAACCGCGCCGGCGAAAAACAAACTCTCCGGGCCGAACGCGGCATTGACATGGCCGCCGACAAAGCCG
>JAOTTZ010000280.1 GCA_029864165.1 Burkholderiaceae bacterium | reverse complement strand
ATGCCGGCGAAGTTGATGCCGCGTCGGACCGGGTTGTAGTAAGGATAAGTACCCACGCTGAACCCAGCGTGGGTAAACAGCGCACGATGGTTCTCCCAACTCGGGTCGCTGATCAGAACTTGCACGTTCGGCTTGAGTTTTTTCAAAAAATCGGCGCCTATCTTCAACCCGCCGGTGCCCCCCAAAGCCTGCACGGTGGCAATACGGCCTGCCTGCACGGCCGCGCTATCGGCACCAAACACCAAGGCCTGGACAGCACTATCGTAAGCAGCGCTACCGTCGATTGGCAGGTAACCGCGTGGTTTCGGTGTCCGCTGCATCTGCGACTCGGCTTCGGCCACGCATTTCAGCAACGGGAGCTTACCGTCGTCGTCGCAGTAGATGCCAACGGCAAGGTTCACCTTGGCGGGGTTGGTGTCTGCGTTGAATTGCTCGTTGAGCCCGAGAATCGGATCGCGCGGGGCCATTTCGACAGCGGAGAACAGGGACATCGCGGGGCCCTTCACAGAAAATTCCTGACAGCAAAAACTCGGGTGGCCTTAGGGCGACCGCCGACTCGCCACGGTGCTGTTTGCACAAAGCGACTGTGCTGAATTTTATCGCGGAGCCTTCCCTGCGCTGAACAGCCGCACAGAACGGCGGCGCACAGACAACATTAGTTTGCGCGCGCACAAGGAATGCAGCACACGCGTGCAGCTAAACGGCTGGCGCCTTACTTCTCGGCTAGTCACTCGCGCGACAAGGCAATCCGCATTGCGTACCACCACGGGCACCACACAAGAAAGGGTGCAGCTCATCAGATGCAGGTAGTGTCGATGAAGTTCCAGAATCCTAGAAACTATCTCACAATTATTCGCGTGTGCGACGACGGCAATGCGGGATGCGATGCGAGCAACACGCGCGGGGTCAAACTCGCTCGGGGCCCACGCTCGGGGTCTCCCAACTTGCTCGTACGCTGGTTTGTCGGCTCGATGGCGAGCTGGATCATTCAACTGCAAGAGAGGAACGAGGCGACTATGGAGGCCTGACCTGACGCAGTTTGTCGCGTGGGGTCCCTACACTCGCTGATACATCGGTTTGTCGGCTCGAAGGCGAGCCGAATCATTCGATTGCACGAGATGAACGAAGCAATCAGAGAGACCCCCCCATGCCCGGTGACCCCCCCCATCCCCGAGAGACCTGACCCCCCATCCATGGTGTGTTCACCAACCGTCCTGGGACGTTGAGCAACGACTTCTTCGTGAACCTGCTTGATATGTCCACTAAATGGGCAAAGTCATCTCAATCCGAGGGCGTTTACGAGGGGCTCGATCGCGCGACGGGTAAGCTCAAATGGACGGCGACCCCCGTTGACCTTGTGTTCGGGTCGAACTCCGAATTGCGCGCTATCGCAGAAGTCTATGCAGCTAACGACGCACGCGAGAAGTTTGTGAAAGACTTTGTTGCGGCATGGACGAAGGTCATGAACCTCGACCGCTTTTAAGTGTTCTAGCAGAAATAACTTGAACAGTTTGGCTCACCGTAGCTGACACACTGCCGACAAAATGTACAACTTATTCCTGCGCGGATCCTAACACTGTAGCTGGCTGAAAAAGGTGCTCGAAAGCTCGTGGAATGGAGCCCAATTCGAGCACCGGATAAGGTGCTGAAAATAGTAGTCGGCGGTTGTCGGCGCTCGGTCCGCGTAGAGAGCATGCTGACGCCTGCCTAAAGCTCCAGGATCTTAGTCAAAGCAGTAGCCTTTGGGAATAACGACAACCCCGGCGTCGGACACCGTGAAACGCTTTGCGTCGTGCACTCGATCGAAGCCAATCTCTGCGCCAGCGGGAATGGTCACGTGCTTATCGACGATACAACGTCGCAACCGAGCCCCTTCCCCAACCTTGACGCCTTCGAAGAGTAACGATTTTTCAACGACCGCGCCTTCTTCGACTCGAACGTTGGAGAACACGATAGTGTGCCGCACGGACCCGCCAACAATGAGCGCGCCGGACGCGAGCATGCAGTTGACGATTTCGGCTTCATGCCCGGAACGGCCGGGAACGCTGCGCGCCGGCGGATGCTGCCCTTCGTAGGTACGGATTGGCCAATCGCCTTGATAGAGGTTGATCGCGGGCTGGGGCTGCAGCAGGTCCATGTTTGCTTCGTAGTACGCATCAATCGTTCCCACGTCCCGCCAATAGCGGTCGACGGTTACGCGCCCGCTCGAGCCTCCAAAACGATAGGCGACGACTCGGTGCGTCTTGACGATTGACGGCAGGACATCGCGACCGAAATCGTGGGTGGACTCGGCCTCGTGATCCTTGCGTAGAAGTTCTACCAAGCACGGGATCGAAAAAACGTAAACACCCATCGAAGCGAGCACGTGGTCAGGATCGCCCGAAAGCCCTGGCGAGCGATCTGGCTTTTCACAGAACGAAACAATTCGGTCGTCCTCGTTCACCGTCACCACGCCAAACGACTTTGCCTGTTCGACTTCCACCTGTAGGCAGGCAACGGTCGACTCAGCACCGGAATTGCGATGGTGCTGCAACATCGCGGCATAGTCCATGCGATAGATATGATCTCCGGCGAGTATCAAGACATACTCGGCGCCGCTTCGCTCAAGCAGGTAAAGATTCTGGTAGATCGCATCCGCGGTGCCGCTGTACCATGAGGCACCCGTGCGCATTTGTGCAGGCACGGGCGTAATGTATTCGGACAACTCCGGGTTATAGATAGACCAGCCGTCGCGCAAATGCTTCTGCAGCGAATGCGACTTGTACTGCGTCAGGACGAGAATGCGGCGCAACCCCGAGTGCATGCAGTTGCTGAGCGTGAAGTCGATGATGCGATATCGACCTCCAAACGGTACTGCAGGTTTTGCCCTCTCTGCGGTCAGCGGATTCAGGCGCGCTCCAACACCGCCCGCGAGAATGATGCCGATTGTGTTGTCCTGCATGAACTATGTCCTCCGCCGGCCAGCTCGTGTTCAGCATCGGGTTCCCGCGGCAGCAGCCAAGTCAGCCTTGAGCACGCGGCCCATCGCTCGTCCCGCTGTGATGCTCCTGATCCATCACTGAGATTTCTACATCAAGTTGTCCCGCGCTATCCTGGATGGGTAATCCCATCCGAGCAGCGATGCGTAAGCAGTCTACTGCGGTGGGACCCGATCCCCAAACCTTTTCCGACTAGAAGTTGCAAGTCCGGGGTGATTTTCGCCTTTCGGAGAACGAATCATCCCGCAAAGAAAAGCGAGGCAGCACAGAGCAGCTAACAAACAAGCTAGTGCGGCGGCCAGAGAACCGGCCTGATTGCCAGTGCCTGTGTGTCCGATTTGCACGAGGCGCTACTGCTTAAAAGCCTCTCCCATTACCTGCCCCCAGGTCTGACACTCGCTGACGCCCTTGCTGCGGTTGTCCGCGATCAGCTTATCCTGTTTCTCTTTCATTTGCTGCAACCGCGCCTTGTCGCGCAGCTTTTCAGCCGGCATCTCCCTCAAAGCCTTCTGGGCTTCAGCGATTGCTTCGGTGCAATTTCGCTCCTCAGGGGGTGCGGCAACGGCGGGTAGCGCAGCGTAGGCAAGGCACAACAGAAAGTAGCGGGTTCTGCGCATAGATGGTCTCCAGACGTCGAATTGGCATAACTCATTATGCATAGCGGAAAGGGGTTGGATGGAGCGCAAAGTGGGGCCAATGTCGGATTGTTAACGCGACCCTGCGACCCACAAAGACAACCGAT
>JAOTTZ010000279.1 GCA_029864165.1 Burkholderiaceae bacterium | reverse complement strand
GGTACGATGACGACCTGAGTCGGCCGCTGAGGCGCCATGATGACCCGAGAAGCGCGGGCCCTATGCAGGAGCCTACTCGGGCTCCTGCATCCGAGTAGGGGCAACCTCGCTGTGCCCGCGCCGCAAGGACCGCGTGTTGACAGCGAGTGGCCATCAGCAAGTAGCCTGGCTGGGCTCAATGCGGACGCGAATCAAAAGTCCGATGTGCAGGCGGCCTACGCCCCCAAGCCCGACAGCCCTGCTGGTCTTGGATGTCGGGCGCCGGCATATGGCACACTGCGGCCTCGCGTGAAGGGTTCCAGGTGGCGCGCCCACCGAAGCGTTTGCTCTGACCACCATGAACCCGTTGCTTCACTCGCCCCGGCCACGGTTGTAAAGCGTTGACAAGTCACCAAGTAATCGCGCGGACAGTCAACATTTGTCATTTTGAAAACAGCACGAGAGCGAAGCGACGCTGCATGCACGCAAGTGGCCGGGAATTCGCTTGCGCGTGCAAGGCAAGCGTGGTGACGACGCGATGGTGGTGGGCGCGACGGTGGCTCGATTTCGAGCTAACTCAGGAAATGCCTGAGTCAGAAACCAGGGTTTCGAGCGCTGCCGATTCAGGCAGTTCCGGCTACCGCAAGCGTACGCATGTGCCTACGCTTGTAACCGTGAATAGGTCATACGGACATGAGAGTGGCAACCAGTTGTAGACCAACGCCACAGCGCGCTCGGTGATCTGGCTGCGGTGCACGTCTTGCGTAGTGAAGCCGCCCCAATCTTCAGTGCGTCGAAATGCTGCGCGTTCTTGTCTTGAGGTAACTGAATATGCGAATCGCTCTGCTGGAGGATGATCCTATTTTCGGGCCGGTATACGTGTCGTGGCTGAAAGAAGCAGGCCACGCATGCGACCTGTTTCCCACCGGCCAGGCGCTCATGCAGGCGCTCGTGCGGGAAAGCTATGACATGCTGATACTCGACTGGCTGTTGCCCGACACGACGGGCGATGCAATGTTTTTGTGGGCTCGGCAGAACGTGCAGCGGCGGGTACCGATCTTGTTCATCACCGGTCGCGACACCGAAGAAGACATCATGCGCGGCCTCGAGCTGGGCGCCGATGACTATTTGTGCAAACCGCTGCGGCACGGCGAATTCGTGGCGCGCGTTGCCGCCGTGGGCAGGCGGGCCGAGATATCGGAGAACGACACCGAGATCGTTATCGACGCGCCGCCTTATGGCTTCAACACCGTGACTCGCACCCTGACTTGCCGCGGCAAACCCGTGAGGCTGACGGGCAAGGAATTCGATCTTGCCGTGTTCTTGTTCCGCAATCGCGGACGCGCGGTGTCGCGCGGGCATATTCTGCAAGGCGTGTGGGGCCACGAGCCGGGACTGACCACGCGCACCGTGGATACGCACGTGAGTCGGCTGCGCAACAAGCTACACCTTATCCCTGAGCGCGGCTGGAGCCTGACGCCGCTGTACAACTACGGCTATCGTCTCGACGCCCAGACTACCGACGACGCCGGCCAAACACCCGGGCGGGGCGCGAATAGCGCACAACGCAGGCGCGAAGACGACCCGAATCGACCACTGAGGCGCCGTGACGACCCGAGAAACGGTGCGGCTGTGCTGCGACCCCACCGGCGTGCAACGTCAGGGTAGGCACAAGCCCGCCGTGTTCATGCGGCTGGGTCGGCGGGTCTGCAAACGGCAGGCTGCCACGTCTGGGGCGGCGCGCGCCCCCCTCGTGCCACAGATTACTTGCACCACGCGGAGACTTTGGTCAAAGCAACGCGCGGGCCCTGAGAGTGGCCTCGCAGCCCGTGGCGCCCTGGAAGTGCAAGCCCTGCCAGCCAAGCGCGCGAGCCGCTTGGACGTTGTGTGCGACATCGTCGATGAACAACAAGTCTGCGGGCATGGCGGCAAAGCGCCGCGCCGCTTCGCGAAAGATGGCAGGCTCGGGTTTGATGAGCTGTACGCGCGCCGAGAACACGCCGTCTTCGAACCAATCGCAAAAATCGTGACAGCGTTCCAGATGGTCGGCGTAGGGAGCAGGCATATTGGACAGGTAAAAGAGCCTGTGCCCAGCGTCTTTCAGGCCGCGCAGTAACGCGACGGTATCGCCGACGGCTGACAGGTGCGCGGGAATCGCGTTGACGACAGCCATGACTTCGCCCGCCGTCAAGTCAGTGCGCTCAGCGATTCGGCACGCCATGGGCTCGGCGGCTATCGTGCCGCGATCAAACTCGGCCCAGTCACTGCCAGCAGTAAAGCTTTGAAAGATCTGGCCTGCCAGATGCTGCGCCGAAGCTTGGTCAACGGCATGTTGCGGTAAGACTTGCTGCAACAGCAGTAGCGGCTGCCAGTTGAACACCACCCCGCCGAGATCGAAAACAATGTTCAAGTTCAGGCACGCAAACGTGCGAGCAACCCAGCAGTCGAAGCGTCTAGCCCCTGCGTGTCACCCGAGGCCAGCCTGGGTAAAAGGTCGTTGCACAGCGCCTTGCCCAGTTCTACGCCCCATTGGTCGAAGCTGTTGATGCCCCACAACGCCCCGCTGGTGAACACGCGGTGCTCATAAAGCGCGATCAACGCACCCAGCGAGCGTGGCGCGAGTTGGTCGAGCATCAGCGTGGTGCTGGGGCGGTTACCCGGAAATGTGCGGTGCCGCGCCAGCGTCTGCGCGTCAAGCGCCTGCGAGGCCGTGGGCGCCCTCTCGGTCAGCGCCATCGCGGTGCTCTTGCCCAACATCAGCGCCTGTGACTGCGCCAAGCAGTTGGCGAGCAGCTTTTGGTGCAAGTCCTGCATACTGTGCGTGGGGTGCTTGACGGCGATGAACTCGACCGGTATCACGTCGGTGCCCTGATGCAGCATCTGGAAGTAGGCATGTTGACCGTTGGTACCCGGCTCGCCCCACACGACGGGGCTGGTAGCGTAGGTCAGGCTTTGCCCTGCCAGATCGACGCACTTGCCGTTGCTTTCCATTTCTAGCTGTTGCAAGTAAGCGGGCAGTCGGCTCAAGCCCTGGTGATAAGGCGCCACGCTGCGGCTGGCGAAACCGTGAAAGTTGCGGTACCACACGTCTATCAGTCCCAGCAATACCGGCAGGTTCACCGCTAACGGCGTTTGTACGAAATGTCGGTCCATGGCATGCGCACCAGCCAACAGTTCGCGAAAGTGGTCGGCGCCTATCGCCAACGCGATCGGCAGGCCAATGGCCGACCATAGCGAATAGCGGCCACCGACCCAATCCCAAAAACCAAAGGTCGTGTCGATGCCAAACTGTGCCGCAGCGCCCACGTTGGTGGTGGTGGCGACAAAATGCTTACGCGTATCGGCCGCGTCCTGGCCTTGCCAGTTCGCCAAAAACCACGCCTTGGCCACATTCGCGTTGGCCATCGTCTCTTGCGTGGTGAAGGTCTTGGACGCAATGATGAACAGCGTTTCTTCGGGCTTCAAGCGCCTCAACACGGGCGTGATGTCATGCCCATCGACGTTGGAAACAAAGTGAAATTCGATGCCAGGGTGAACAAAGTAGTCGAGCGCGGGCACCACCATTTGCGGGCCGAGGTCGGAACCACCAATGCCGATGTTGACGACGTGCTTGATGCCGCTTCTGGCGGTGTCACGCACTTCTTCGACATAGGCCAGCATGCGGTCGAGCACCTCGTGCACCTGCTGGCTGTGCGGGCCGTGGTCGCGCGGCGCGCGCAAGGCCATGTGCAGCACCGGACGGCCCTCGGTGT
>JAOTTZ010000278.1 GCA_029864165.1 Burkholderiaceae bacterium | reverse complement strand
TAACGCGAGAGTACTTACTGCCGCGTGAGACGCCTGCAATAAAAACCGATGCGATCGAGGAATTTTCCAGACCCGCCGTAGATCCCCGTCATCACAAGCCCATTGGGGCATGCGCGAGAAAATGGCCCCCCGCCATTGCCACCCGCAGGGCCGATCTTGGAACTCCCGCCGCCCAATCCGACGACCGATGTGATGCTGACGCAATGGCCGCCGAGCTGATCGACAAAGGCCCCCGATCTCCCAACCAAGCCGATGAGTGCCTGTCCACCGGGACAGACTTGACTAAAGGGGCGTCCGCCGCCGCCACCACGCGCTGTGGCTGCAGCCCGGGGCCCCAACGTGCCGTTGCTGTTGATCGGACTGCATAACAGCTGAATTTGGTCGACAAACGCACCGCTGCGTCCATTGAAGCCGACGGCCACAGAACCAGTTGGGCAATGATCAACAAACGGACCGCCTCCACGCCCACCGCCGGCAGAAACACTAACGCTGCCGCCTGCCAATGAGAACACCTTGGATCGTGCGGGCGGAGGGGGTGGGGGCGCCACTGCGACGACCAGTTGCACCACCGTGTCTTGCGTCACCAAAGCTCCCGGCTCAGGCTTTTGCTCGATGACGTTTCCAGCCGGCACACCGGTAGCAGCCCTCTGAGTGGTGTTGAATTTCAGCCTGGCCGACTGCAAGCTCGCGGCAGCATTAGCCTGCGGCATACCCATCACATTCGGTAGATGGACTCTGCCGGCCACTTGCAGTGTCACAGTGCTCCGTTCGGCCACCAGAACGCCAGCGGCAGGATCTTGGCTCACCACCTGCCCCCGTGGTACTCCTGCGTCTATCTTTTCGGTGGATTGCCACAGTAAGTTGACTGATTGCATCTGGGTAGCAGCCTCTTCGGAGCTCATACCGACGACGCTTGGTACAGACACCTTTTCTTCTGTCGATGACTCTGGTGTGTTCTGCACCGGACTCGTCGCAGGTTCAGTCGATGCGGCTTGTTCCGGGGCGCTTGCCGCGGGAGTCCCGGTTTGTCCTCCCGTTTTATCCCCGCAACCTACCAGTAGGCCCAACAAAACGGCCCCTATCGATATCCAAGAACCCTCTAACCAATGATTACCGGCCACGGCGTTCTCCTCCAAGGATGGGTTGTACGAAGACATTTTTTTGGCGACTACCAATCAGTCTCACGTTATTGAACTGAAGATAGATGGTATCGTAAATTATGCGACAAGTTTTTCTCGATGCTGG
Source organism: Burkholderiaceae bacterium (assembly GCA_029864165.1). Classification (GTDB taxonomy): domain Bacteria; phylum Pseudomonadota; class Gammaproteobacteria; order Burkholderiales; family Burkholderiaceae_C; genus CAIKUF01. The sequence continues at coordinate 2,510 of JAOTTZ010000278.1, read as the reverse complement.
AGAGAGGGGACACACTAGCTGGCGCGCCAATCCTCGACCCTACCTTAGGGGGCGGGGTCGCAGCAATGCGATCCTGCTACCCGATCCCAATGCGACTTTTCTATGCGACTATGCGATGACACTATGCGGCAGGCAAAAGCCTGTTCTCTACTCTGACTAAATTCCCCGGAGTGCGTAACGGTTCCCAAGATCAAAAAAGCTGCTGCGCATCGCGGTGAACTTGGTGGGCTAGCGCAACTCCCTCAACAAGATGCAGCTCAATATCGCTCACTTGAAGTTCACAGAATCTATAGAATCGAATCGCCCTTAAGTTCGCGAGCATAGTCGAGCGCAGTCTTGCCATCTAGGTCTTCGTCGTTAACGCGAGCCCCAGCGGCAACAAGTGCGCTCGCAACTTTGGTGTTCTTTTTGCGCACTGCTGTGATCAACGGAGTGCGTCCGCGGTCGTCGCGTGCATGGAGGTCGGCGCCGGCTTTGATCAGCGCTGTGACGCTGTCAACGTTGCCTCTGGCTGCGGCATGCATCAGCGCTGTCCAGTTGCGCTCGTCGAAATTGCCTTTTTCGACGGCGTTAACTTTGGCGCCGTGGGCCAACAGCGCCCGCACCATGTCGGCGTTACCAACGCTGCCCATCAGCGGGGTGTAATCTTTCTGGTCGGGAACACTTGGGTTAGCGCCTTTGCTCAATAGCAGCTTGGCTATTGCGCTGTGAGAGTTATTGATTGCCAGCAGTAGTGGTGTTTGGCCACGTGCGTCGCGAGTCTCCACGCTGGCACCGGCATTGAGCAACATGGCAGCAATAGATTCATGTCCGTTCGTTGCTGAGAGCGCCAACGCGGTCAAGCCACCAGCGTCATATCCCTGGCACGTACACCGATGGTCGATATCTGCCTTAGCCTCGGTCAACAAGCTTACGACCAGCGGATAGCCCTCGCGGGCAGCAATGGTTAGCGCGGTCCAACCAGCGTCGTTCTGCCAGCTGACGTCGGCGCCCATCGCTATCAGTTCCTGCACTGCTTTAGCCGTGTGTTCGTCGCCGCCCCGCTGGACGACGGCTGCCAGCAACGCTTCGGACACCAGCGTCCGCCTATCGGCAACGAGGCCGGCGAGAAAGCGCATCGCTTCGAGCTGACGACTTGTCACGCTCTCGATGAATGCACCCCCGATCGACTCGGGACTGGCTCCGCGTTCGATGAGTATGCGCATTATGGTTATGTGGCCTTTACGAGCGGCAGCCCTCAGCGCCGATCCGGGGCTTGGCTTGTCGACCGACGCCTTTGCTTGCAACAATGCCTCGACAAGGGCAAGGTTGCCGCTTGCGGCGGCCTTAACCAGCGCGGTAGCGCCATCGCTGTCGGTGCTGTCTGTATCGATGCCAGCCTCAAGAAACAGCTTGGCGACCGCGGTCTTGTCCCGGTCTACGCTGTCGAAGAAGGCCGCGACACTGTAGTCCACCGGAATACGATTAAGCGCTCGCCGCGCGACGTCGCGTGGGTCCGCACTCGGAGTCTGGCTGGCACGCGCGCCGTACAGGGCCCGTCGTAGTTCGCCGCTGTATGCCTTGGTGCGCTTTTCGCGCTCGGCATCCGACAGCGTTGAGTCATTGCGCATCGTCAAGCAATATGACGCAGACATCGCTTGGTCTAGGTAGACCGTGTCGGCGCTATGTAGCTTACTCAAGAGATCGGCAGTGGCCTGTCGTGTGCGCGCCTGAAGGTCAGCGCCGCTGGAGTCGCCGATGCGGCCGATCGCTAACATCACCTCTGCATCCACGTTCTGCTGAACCGGCGTCGGCATGCGTGGGCACTCCAGCGTTTGGCCGGTTGATGGAAGCAACGCCACCAGAATAATGACGACAAGGTGAACCGACGATGACGTTGTGTGTGTCATGTGCATAGCCTCAGCTTGTGGTTGGGTTAGAACGATACAGCGAAGGCACTTTCCCCGCCAGCCGAAGCGTACACGTCGCCTGACGAAGACGTTTTGCCAACTCGGTTTGGCGAAATGGGAGAAGGCCCAGCAACAACTGTCTCGGGGGCGCTCCGATATATGGAGCTTGGGCATCAGCGATCTGCTGGTAAATTTCGTGCTGAGTATCACGATGATACTCAAACTTGGTGCTGTGCGCAGTTTGCGACATCGGACGCAGTTGCAGTATTCAGAACGGACGCGCCCACCGTACCGCGCGAACAGTTGTATGACCGAAGTAGCGCCCACTACCTTAGGCAAAACACACTGCGCCGCTTACGCGTATAGTTGCGCACTCTTTCGGAATTCCGTTGCAAGATGGGTGTGTCGCGATCTTTCAAGAGGGCTGTCTTGACAAGAGTAGTGTTCTTTATTGCGCTTGCGTTTTACGCTGGGTATGTCTACTCCCAAGGACGTGAGCTCGCGGTCAAACCGACGGCGGGCGCAAGGCGTTGGGCGCTTGTGATTGGAAACGACGCCTACAACAAAGTCCCTCCTCTGCGAAACGCCGTGGCCGATGCGGCACTCGATGGCGAGTGCGTT
>JAOTTZ010000277.1 GCA_029864165.1 Burkholderiaceae bacterium | reverse complement strand
CACACTGGTCATTACTTCGCCGGCGCCCGAAGCCAGGTGAATCATGACCAGCGCCACGCGCTGCAGCAAAGGGGGGGTCCACAATCGCTGCTGGCTTGGAAAATCGTCCACCAGCCCGTTCATGTAATTCGACGCTAAGTCGGCAATAGCGTCGTCAGGGTAGGCCGACAGATCGGCAAACAGCAATGGGGCGCTCGATGGCACCTGCGCGATGCGACCGGGCAGCGTGATGAGAAACGGCCCCGGGGAATCGATCATTCGCCGGCTCACTTCCCTGCGCGTCAACAGGCCATTTTGCGCACGCAATTTTAATTGTTGACCAAGGTCGGAGGCATAGACCACCGGCATCTTGTCGTTGCCCGTCCCTGCGGCGGTGGTGCCCGGTATGCAGAACAGGTTGACATGTCGGGCATCTTCGGCGCTGACAAGTCGCGCCGCGGGCAGTTTTTGCAGGGTGGTCAACAACTGCATGAAGCGCCGCCGCACCGCCGGCGTCTTGAGGTCGTCCGCACTGCGCAGCAGCACGTAGGTGTAGGCACCAAAGCCTTGCGGCTCCGCGTCCCAACCATTGAAAAGCTCGTAGGCATGGCTGCGTAACTGGGGCACTACTTTCGGGGTGACTCTGGGTGAGGTGGTGGGTTCAGGCGAGTCGGCAGGCTTTGGAGGGTCGACTGCCGGCGTTGTGGTTTGAACGGGTGGCTTTCCGTAGGCCAACCGGTGGGCGGCTTGCCAGTCACGCATCGCTTGCGAAAACGCTGCGGCGGTCGAACGCTCAATCGCCTCGGCAGCTGCGCCCACGGCATGGCTAGCGTTGCTTGCATCGTCGAGTGCTGCCGGTAGTGCCCTTGCAACTGGCCCCGTAGATTCGGCGTGGGCTTGCAAAGCGGTCTGCAGCGGCACAAGCAGCGTATCCAGCGCGGTTTCGGCAATCGCTGCACGAGCGCGCGCTGCTTCCAGCGCGGCGCGGACATCGACCATGCGCCGTGTAAGTTCCCGCCGTTCGGCGGCAAATGACGGGCAACCTGCACCCACACAAGTATCGGCATGGGGGCCTACCGCCAAATCTATATACGTTACGGAATCCTGCAAGCGCGCTAGCAGCAAGCTCAAGTGATGCTCGTCCTTATCGTCGCCGGCGAACATCTGCAGTGCGCCGAGGTCGGCTGGCGCGGTGCGCGTGGGCGTACTAGACAACGACTGTTCAAGCAGCGCAATGCGATCATCCGGCGGCAGCACCAGCGCAGGGACCGGGGCATCCAGCCACTGTGCCTGGCTCGCAGCACGGTAGGCCGAGGCGGCTTGGTCCCACTGCGTGCGCAAGCGTTGCGATTGGGTCGCAACGACGCTGGCCTGTTGGCCCAGCTGCTTGCGGCTTTCAAATGCCTGGTCGATCTGCGAGTCGGCCGATGAAACGAGTCGCAGGCAATCGTTGGCCTGGTTGACCAGGGCGCGCTGCCGTGCCGCCTGGGTCTGCTCGGCCGCCGCGCGCATGCTGAACGCGGCATCCGAGTCCGACGTTGCGCTTGGAAGACTGTCTGCTGTGGCCTTCGCGACCACCTGCACGGCCTGCAGCGACTGTGCGCGTGCCCGCTCCAGCTGTGCAAGAGACTGTGCCCGCGCTTTCAGTTTAGAACGTACCTCGGGCAGACAGTCCGCCGCTTGCTCCAGCGCCTTGGCTGCCTCGACGCCAGCCAGCCGATCGCCTTGCCATACCTTGCGTGTGGCCGCCACTGCAGCTTGCAACGATAACGCTTCGCTGGCGGCTTGCCGGGATTGCTGACGCAAAGTCGCCAACCCATCCTTGCGCGCTTCGGCGGCTTGGAGCGCCTTCACGGCATTCGTGTCCGGCACGGCGGTTGCTGAGCAAACGACACCACACAGCAGCCACGGCAGCAACCGGCGTAGATGCCCAACGGGTTGCCCACGCGTGGGTATCACGTCTTGCCCTGCTGGTACGCAACGTTGAGTCATGTGCTGCCCCCACGCGCTGGGCGGCGTTTGCCACGTCGTCGCGACCATCGGATCAGTGCTTCCACCACCAGAGCGACCAAAACGCCCCATAACAGCGCCGTGCCATACAGTGCGCCGGGGCGATCGGACTCCCATGCCGGCAGGGCCTCAGCGAGGAAAGCCTGTACCGCCAGCGCGACGACCAACACCAGCGCGCCCACGCGTGCCACGCGCCAGAAAAAGTTGCCCGCAACCCGTGCGGTCAGTTCAAGTGCGGGCGGCCAGGGGGGTTCGCTACCCATACGCCGCGCAGGTGCGCGGCCGGCCTCCAGCGCAGGCATGTCGGGTTCAACCTCGGGCTTGGCGCGTCCTTCGGCAACACCGGCCATCAGTCGCTCACTCGCTTCATCGCGGGTCTTCAGGCCGACCAGATCGATGTAGACAATCTGCGCCAGCAGGCCACCGGGTTGGCAATCGCGCACCCGCACCGGAAGTACGCGGCCCTGTACGCCGGTAGGGTCCTGCGCAAATGCGGCCGCCCACTCGGGCGCGGTGTATTGCGAGGCCAAGAAGTCCGGCGACAGCACGATGATGGTTCGCCGGGCGCTCTCGATGGCGCGTTGCATGTCCAGGACAAAATTGCCACCTTGGCGAAAGTCCCAGGCCTGAATCACCACCTCATAACCGGCGGCCTCCAACTGCCACGCAATCCATTCGGCCCAGGCCCGGTCAGCACCGTTGTAGCTGATAAAAAAATCTTTCATGGTGCTTGATCTGCCTGGCTGGCTATCCTGAAACGGTCCCTGGTTGGAGGCGCTGCGATCGGGGCGCAACACGGTCGTGTTCATTACGCGGTCGCTATATTTGGGTGAATCTTCGTGCGCCAACGCCGGTCGAGCTCGGTCGGTGTGAAAAACGTCAACGCCGAGTACCGCTGCTCGGGACTGTGGCACCCAATATACCCGACCAATGGTTGCTCGGACAGTACGCGAATATCAAAGCGCCGCGTGGTCGAATTCGTGCCGATGGTCCCGTTCCACCGAAAAACGTTATCAATCTGAATGACGTCGGAAGTGCGGCAGCGTATCGTGACCCACCCCATTGCGATACGATGAGCGATCTGCTGAGTTGCGCGGCTCTTCGTCGCGTCGCGAATGTCGGCGAGGGGTAGCGCGCGGCGCAGCCGCGAAGGGTTGACGAACTGGAGGGGTGATGGAGCATCGCGTTGTAACTGTCCAGTTTTCGCGTGACGGCAAACGCGAAGGGCTTGAGCTCGACCCGGCCAGAGAGTACCTAGCCCGAATCGACGGTGGGCCTCAGAGCACGTTTGTCGTGCCCTGGACGCAAAATGAGCTCGAACTGCTTGTTGAGAGGTTGCGCAACATGGGCGAAGAAAAACCGACGGCGCAATATTTGCGCCAAGTCGGCATGCAACTCGGTAGTGCGATTCATCAGATCAAAGGCATGGAGGCCGCCCTCACCCAAAGGGGTAACGAGCAGATCACTGTTTACTGGCAACTCGACTACCCCGAACTGGCTCGGATCCCTTGGGAGCTCGCGACCAGGAATCAGCCGCCCCATCATCATCTACTTGACGAGGATATCTCGTTCGTCCGCACGGTGCCGGCGGTCACACAGGATGCGCCCGCCCAATGGCCGACTGGCCTGAACCAAAGCCTGCGGCTGCTGTTCATCTGGGGTGAGAGCGCGCCGGACGATGTACCGCACAAGACGCACCGGCCGGCCCTTGAAAGCATCTGCGAGGAGTACGGTATCGAGTTTGTCGCACAGGAAATCTCCAGCGTTTCGGCTTTGACAGAT
>JAOTTZ010000276.1 GCA_029864165.1 Burkholderiaceae bacterium | reverse complement strand
AAACGGCGCGCTGACCGCGAGATCGAAATCAAAGGCCATGGGCGGGCATAGCCTGAGTCCAGAGATGGGCACTTGAAGCGCCCGCCACCTTGCTCAGCGTCAGCGGTTACACACGTTTTCGATACTCGTGCGACCGCGTATCGATCTCTATCTTGTCACCGGTGGCAACGAAGATAGGCACCGCCACTTCGAGGCCAGTGGCCAGCTTGGCGGGCTTGGTGATCTTGCCGGAAGTGTCGCCCTTGACCGCAGGCTCGGTGTAGCTGACTTCACGCACCACGCTGGTGGGCAACTCGACAGAAATAGCCTTGCCCTCGTAGAACACAACCTCAACGCCCATGGCGTCTTCGAGATACTGGATGGCGTCGCCCATATTGCTGGCCTCGACTTCGAACTGGTTGTACTCGCCGTCCATGAAAACGTACATCGGGTCGGCAAAGTAGCTGTAGGTGCACTCCTTCTTGTCGAGAACAATCTGGTCCATCTTGTCGTCGGCCTTGTAGACGACTTCGGTACCCGAATTGCTCAGCAAGCTTTTGAGCTTCATGCGCACGGTGGCCGAATTGCGTCCGCCGCGACTGTACTCGGTTTTCAAGACCACCATCGGGTCCTTACCTTGCATGATGACGTTGCCGGCACGGATTTCTTGAGCGATTTTCATAACGGTTCCATTGGGTTGCGGAATATGCAATGCGCATCTGAGCATTGATCATCCTGCGCAAGTTGTTGAATTTTATCGGTTTTCCGTCTTGCCCAGCGATGTCTGCGCTTAAACCTCTTGCGGCAGCTGCGCTACAAAGCAAAACGTTGATGCCAGGCCTCGCAGTTGTCCGTTTTGTTAAGCAGGCCACCGCGTGTCTGCCCCCCTAGACTCTCGGTACAGTCACGCCATGATTCGCCCGCTTCGACTCGAACTTCCTGGCGCGTTCTATCAAACCGCATCTCAGCTACAACCTCGCGACTGTGATCCGCGGAAACCGGAATCAGACCTCGCTTCTGAGCCCTCACTGAACCGCGCACGTGCAACGTAACGGGGGTGACACGACCTGTTGATGCCCAGCAGAGGCGCTCGGTAACGCGCGGTTGTCAGTACAGCTGGTAAATGGCAGCGGGTGCCCGTACTCGCAGCGAACCAACCACTCAGCATGCTGCTTGTCGCGCACTGTAGTCCACACGCCGACCTTGATGGCGCCAGCCTCGCCTTCCAGCGATTGGTCGCCGCAGGAAAACCCCAAAAGGTCGCGCTCACGGCCTGCATGCGCAAACTGCTGATCATCCTCAACGCAATGGTCAAGAGCGGTAAACCCTGGGATCCGACGCTTCATTCGGCTTGACTTTTAAGACAGTTGCTATGCATGTGAGTGGCAAGCCCGAGGCAAAGCCGAGCAGAATGACGACGGGGCGGTGGGCCGCGGCGATGCGTAAACTAATGGGCGACGCGGACATGGGCGATTCTAGAAAGATCGGGTAGCGACTTTCTCAAGGTTTGAACTGAAGTTTGACAAATGCACGCGCTTTCGTACGATTCTGTCCATGCTCAACGAACTCGCACGAACCTTCGCCGGCTCGTTAGTGCATTCTTTGAATGGGAAAGCGCTATGCGTATGCTGCCGATGTGGACGGTTAAACGTTGGTACGGTGTTGCAGGTTGACCGAGAAACGAAACTGATGTGGCGCGCACGCCGACTGGCTTGTGCGGTGATGGCGGCCGCAGGTGCACTGCTCACCGCAGTGCCTTGGGTATCGGCCGTCGCGGCGCCACAGCTTATTCAAGTGGGCCCGCACCGCGATATCAAGACCATCGCTGAGGCGGCCACGCTGGCGCGAGATGGCGCAACGGTCGAGGTCGACGCAGGAGACTATGTGGGCGACACAGCGGCTTGGGCGCAGGACAATCTCAGCTTGCGTGCCGTCGGCGGGCGCGTGCGTCTGCTCGCGAACGGAGCTGCCGAGCAGGGCAAAGGCATCTGGGTCATGCGTGGCCAGAACATCAGCGTGGAAGGATTCGACTTTGAGGGCGCCAAGGTGCCACACGGCAATGGCGCTGGCATTCGGCTGGAGCGCGGTTCGCTATTGGTGCGCGATTGCTCGTTTATGCGTAACGAGATTGGCCTGCTCACCAACAATGACCCACAAACCAGTTTGAGGGTTGAGAACAGCGAGTTTGCCCACAATCGTCGGCTAGACGGCCACAACCATAACCTCTATGTAGGCGAGATCAAAAGCCTGGTGGTGACGGGGAGTTACTTTCACCACGGCTCTGTGGGCCACCTGTTAAAAAGCCGCGCGGCGACCAACCACATCGCCTACAACCGTCTTAGCGATGACGACGGCGGAAGCTCCAGCTACGAACTGGAGTTTCCGAACGGCGGCGTGGCCTACGTGGTCGGCAACATCATTCAACAAAGCGCCGACACCGAGAACTCCATCCTCATTTCGTTCGGTGCTGAAGGTTACCGATGGCCCACGAACGAGCTCTATCTAGTGAACAATACCTTGATCGATCAAAGGCCCCAACCGGGCGTGTTCGTGAGGGTCGTTCCGGGCGCAACGACGGTGCGCGTGCTCAACAATTTGTGGGTGGGCCCAGGTAGGTTGATGTTTGATAGGTTGATGCTTGAGGACAGCGCCGATGTTCGAAACAACTTCCTTGTGCCCGCAAGTGAATTTGAGTTTTCAGCGCCTGTGAGTCACGGCCTGAAGCGCGATTCTCGGTTACAAGGCCAAGCCGTCGACCCGGGCACCGCCCACGGCGTGAGCTTGCAACCGTCGCGGCAATACCTGCATCCCAGGAGCACGGTGACGCTTGACCCGTCTCCCGCCGACCCAGGTGCGCTTCAGAATTGACGACCTGATAGCGCGCAGTGTCCATCGCGCAGGCCGCTCGCACCGCAGTCCCATTTGCTCCGCTGGGATGACTCCGCATCCTGAGCGGATTAGCCCTACTTTCGCAACTCGCAGTGGGTAAGCTGTGATTGGTACAGAAGCAACGCGATAAGTTCTTGTCCGGCAACGAATCGGATTGGCAGAAGGGTCTGAGTGGAGACCTTGCATGTTCATACGCTGCATTCGTCGCGGAGATGGCCGTGGCGGCGCCCACTTTCTCGGAAACTTGCCTTTTGCGTTCGCCAGAATTCTGAAGTTCTGATGCGCCGCCCCCGGAGATCAGCAGCGCGCGTGAGACGCCGATCGTTCTCAAGGGCACGCAGGAAATCGACAAGGTCGCCACCGCTGCCGGGCGCTGCGGCGGGACCGGTATCGCTGCCAGCAACGCGTATTCAGCCGCCGACAAGAGTCTCCGAGATACGTCGCGCCCACGAATCCACAGGTGAGCGTAGCCAAAACGTAGCTGGCTGACGTTTTGCAATGCTCCAAAACGCTGCTGGTTTTACTATGCGTGTGCCACTGGCGTGGGCTGATTTGTCAAGAAAGAGCGTCTCTCAGTCAGTATGACGGCGGATCAGCACCGACGCTGCTGCTAGCGCCAACAGAATGAAAAGCAACAAGCTCCAGTATTCGAAGGGAACGCCCAATACCGAAACAGCCGCGTCGGCACAGGAGCCGGTGATCTGGAACAGCGCCGGCAGCAGCGCTTCCAGGCGCAGTGCGCTGATGATCGTGTCGGCCAGCGTGAGGTTGCACGAATACAGCTTGGCAGCCACGACATGCTGGTACACCGCCGCCGCCGCCCCCAAAGCAGCGAGCACCAGCGCGCCGGACGTCAGCACCATACGGGGGGCTCGCGGCGGCAGGTAGGCAGCGATAACGCACAGCA
>JAOTTZ010000274.1 GCA_029864165.1 Burkholderiaceae bacterium | reverse complement strand
CTCGCCGTGTGCGGCAACCAGGGCCAACTCCTGCGCACGCTCGATGTCGCCGGTGAGCAGCACGCTGTGGCCGCCGCCACTGACACGCAATACGCAAGACATGCTATTGGGTTTGAGCTTTCGCTCGTAGTCGGCGGGTTGCGGACGTAGCACTTCGAAGTCCACACCATCCCACCGCCACCGCTGCCCGGCCTGGCAACGCTGTTGCACGACCGGATAGGTCAGCAACGGATGCTCCGGTTCCAGTGAGCTGAGCAGTTGCCCGACACGCTTATTCTCCAACAGCGTGTCCGCGCCACCCACGTGGTCGGTGTCGCGATGGCTGAGCAGCAAGACGTCTATGCGCTCTTCGCCGCGCGAGCGCAGCAACGGCAGCAGCACGCGCTGCCCCGCGTCGCTGTCAAGCGAGTATTGCGGCCCGGCATCGTAGACCAACAGGTGAGCACGCGTGCGCAATAGCACGGCGGTGCCCTGGCCAACGTCGGCCGCCAGCAACTCGAACTGCCCCTCGTCCGGCAAGGCGCGTGGAGGTAGCAGCAGTGGTAGCGCCAGCGGCAGGGCCAGCAGGCGCAGCCGCCACGGCAACGGCAGCACCAGCAGCAGCGCAGCCAGTAATCCGGCAAGCTGTGCCCACCATGGCGCCGCTGGAACCGTCCACACCGCGCCCGGCCACGCTGCGAGCCACGCAAGACCTTCAACAAGCTGCTGCACTGCCCACGCCGCCAGCGACCAAAGGGGCTTCAGCGCCACCCCCAACAATGCCAACGGTGTGACGACCAAGGTCACTATGGGAATAGCCGCCAGGTTGGCCACGAAGCTCACCGTTGAGATTTGCTGGAAGAACACCAGCGTCAACGGGGTCAGTCCGATGGTCGCGACAACCTGAGTGCGCAAGCCTTTGCGCAGCGCGCGCACTATGCGCCACAGCACACCAGGCTGCGCACCCACCGCGGCTGCACCGTGTGCGAACTCCGATCCCATGAGCAACCCGACCGCCGTGAACGAGAGCCAAAACCCAGGCTGCAACAGCGCCCAGGGGTCGAACAACGTCACCACGACCGCGGCGGCCAACAGCACCAGCGGCCATGGCCAACGCCGCCCCAGACTATGCAGCAATGCCACGGTGGTGAGCATCCAAACCGTGCGCTGCGATGGCACACCCCAGCCCGAAAACACGGCATAGGCAAGCGCTGCGGCAACGCCGCCCCAGCGTGCCGCATGCTGTGCGGGCAGCGCCAGCATGGCGCCCTGGCTGCGCCGCCACAACGCGCTGACGACCAGCCCTGCGGCCCAAGCGAACATGGTCACGTGCAACCCGCTGATCGACATCAGGTGCGCGACGCCGGTGTTGCGAAACAGGTCCCAATCGTCGCGGTCGATCGCGGCCTGATCGCCCACGGTAAGCGCCGCGAGCACACCGGCAATGCGTGGGTCGTTCACTTCGCTGGTGATCGCGTCGCGCACGGACTGGCGCCAATGCTGAACGTAGTAGCCCGCTGCTTCATCGAGCCGCAGCGCGGGCGCGTCGCGCACATAGCCGGTTGCGCGCACACCTTGTTCGAACAGATACAGTTCGTAGTCGAACCCGTGCGGATTCGCGTTACCGTGCGGCTGGCGCAATCGCACCGTGAAGCGCCAACGCTGACCGGCGCGCAACTGCCTTTGCGGCTGGCTCAAGACCGCGTCTTTATCAAAGCCTGTGTACCAGCTAAGCGCCACCTTGTGTGGCACTTGTATCGGCTGGTCGCGCAGCGTGGCGTGCTCCACTTCAAAGCGAAAACGCAGGCCCGAACTGCGCAATTGCGGCAGACTGGCGATTACACCCGTGACTTGCAAGTCCTGTCCTTCGATGGCTGGCGGCAGCACTTCGGTCAAGCGCGCACCCGCTCGCAATCCGGTAACACCGAAGCCCGCCAAGACCGCAGCGAGCGCGGCTAGGATCAGGATCCCTCGTCCGTCTTCGGCGCCCCGTACGGCCATGAACAATGCCAGTGCCGCAAGCGTGATGACCGCAGCATAGGCCCACGGTGGCGCCAACGCCGCCTGCTGCAACTGAACTGCCACGCCGCCCAGCCAGGCAAGCCCCGAACCGGACAGAATTGCAGCAATGGGCTTGGTGCGCATGGGCGCAGTGTAGGATTGCTTATCGTTGTCGCAGTTTGGAGCTTTCTTGTCTGTCTACGATCGCCTGAAGTCGCTCAGCATCGAGTTGCCGCCTGTTTCCGCACCCGCAGCCGCGTACGTTCCGTTCGTCATCAGCGGCAATCTGGTGTTCCTCTCGGGCCATATCGCCAAGCGCGACGGCAAGCCCTGGGTGGGTCAACTCGGGCGCGACATCGACACCGCCACTGGCAAGCAGGCTGCGCGCTGCGTCGCGATCGACCTGCTCGGCACGCTGCACGCGGCGGTGGGCGACCTGAACCGCGTCGAGCGTATCGTCAAGCTGATGAGTTTGGTCAACAGCACGGCAGATTTCACCGAACAGCACCTGGTGACCAACGGCTGCTCGGAATTGTTGGGCGCCGTGTTCGGTGACAATGGCGCGCACGCGCGCAGCGCCTTTGGTGTAGCACAGATACCGATGGGCGCCTGCGTCGAGATTGAGTTGATCGCACAAACTCGACCCGTATGCTAAAAACAGTTTTCTCGCGGTTGTCGACGCACCACGTATTGCTGGGCATGGCCTGGGCCTGCGTGCTCTCGGTGATCGCCGCGCTGGTGGGGCAGTATCAGTTCGACATGCGGCCCTGCGCCTGGTGCGTATTGCAGCGCGCTATCTACTTGCTGATCGCACTGCTGTGCGTTATCGCTGCGTACCTGCCGCCGCGAGCACCCCGTATGGTGCTGACGTCCGGCGCGCTGGTGCTCGCTGCTTTGGGGGCGGTGTCGGCGGTGTACCAGCATGTCGTGGCTGCCAAGCTGTATTCGTGCAACCTCACGCTGGCCGACACGATCATCAGCGCGCTGCGCCTGGAAGCGCTGCTGCCGGCGCTGTTCCAGATCACCGGCTCCTGTGCCGACGCGGCTGTTTCGGTATTGGGTGTTCCCTTCGAATATTGGAGCCTGTTGCTTTTCATACTGCTGGCGCTAGCAGCGCTGTCGGTGCTGATCCGCCCTCATGCAGGATGAAGGTCAACCAGGCGCCTGGTGATCAACCGCCGCTGGCTATTAATTCGTTTTCAAGTGCAAGTCCGGCCACACCGGGTTTGCGGCCCCTGGCTGAATATTCCTGAAAGCCGATAAAATTTAGAGTTTTGCGCAGGGTGGCCATGCTCGCATGGACATAGCATTCACCGCAACCCAATGGAACCGTTATGAAAATCGCTCAAGAAATCCGTGCCGGCAACGTCATCATGCAAGGTAAGGACCCGATGGTGGTCTTGAAAACCGAGTACAGCCGCGGCGGACGCAATTCGGCCACCGTGCGCATGAAGCTCAAAAGCTTGCTGAGCAATTCGGGTACCGAAGTCGTCTACAAGGCCGACGACAAGATGGATCAGATCGTTCTCGACAAGAAGGAGTGCACCTACAGCTACTTTGCCGACCCGATGTACGTTTTCATGGACAGCGAATACAACCAATTCGAAGTCGAGGCCAGCAATATGGGCGACGCCATCCAGTATCTCGAAGACGCCATGGGCGTTGAGGTTGTGTTCTACGATGGCAAGGCTATTTCTGTCGAGTTGCCCACCAGCGTGGTGCGTGAAGTCAGCTACACCGAGCCTGCGGTCAAGGGCGACACTTCCGGCAAGATCACCAAGCCCGCCAAGCTGGCCACTGGCCTCGAA
>JAOTTZ010000275.1 GCA_029864165.1 Burkholderiaceae bacterium | reverse complement strand
CCATCAGCGGGGCAAGGACTTTATCCCATGCTTTGACATCTGATGCCTTTAGGGATCTGGTTCGTTCCGCCATCAGCCCTGGATGCCGCCGTTCTGCCCAGATGCGCCCTCCGACACCGGCTGCAATGAGTGTGTTCACGCTAATCGATGGCACCTTGTGCACGCTCGGTGATGGTTGGCCAGGCACGATATATCTGAGTGCCGGTCGCGGTCATGCTCAGGCGTGGAGTTTCGCTGCTGGGTTAGAACGGCGGATCATCGTCGGGCCACAGCGAAGACTGTCGTGATTCCCAGTCACGGTGCTGCTCGCTGACGAGAGCGCCGGCGTAGTGTTGTTCGAGAGCCTGGCTGATGGCTTGCAGCAAAGTGATGAGATCTACGGCAAGGTGAAGGTCAAGATTGTTGAGCACATCGATGCTGATCGGTTGTGGTTTTTGCATGACGGATTCTCCGCAGAGCCTGGGGTGAAGTTCAGGCGTTTCGTTGACGCTTTTTTGCGGCGGTTCGCGCGGCGCCGAAGACGTCGAGGAAGAGTTTTTCGTCAAGCTCGATGCGTTCCTCACGCGCGGCGTGTGCGAGCAGCTCAGCGGCCATATTGGTCAGCACGCGGTGGTTGCCCATGGCGTGTTCGGCAACGGTGGTGGCCAGTGTTTTGCTGAACAGCGTCGGGTTGCCGGCGCTGCGGGTAAGGTGCGCGAGGCACTCGAGGAGCTGTTCGCGCGGCGCGGCTTCCAGGGTGAGGCGCACGCGGATGCGCGAGCCGATGGGCAGCAGTTCCTCGCGGCGCAGCATGTTGGGCAGTCGAGCGTCGCCGGCCATGATGATGGACAGCAAGGTGCGCGAGTCGAAGTGCTCGGCGCTGAGCAGGCGCAGTTCCTTGAGTACGGTGGGCGCCATCTCCTGGGCTTCGTCGATGAGCAGCACGGGGCGCATGTGGGTGGCGTCGAGGTGCGCGAGCCAGCGCGCGCGCAGGTCCTTGAAGCCGCGCCAGCGGTTGTGGGGTCGCAGATCCACGCTGAACAGATCGCCCATCTGTCGGTAGAAGTCGGCCAGATTGGCGCTGGGGTAGCTGAGCACGGCGATGTTAACGTCGGGCACGCGTTCAAGACGTGTGCCGAGGATGCGCAGTGCGACGCTTTTGCCGGTGCCGGGCTCGCCGGTGACGAGCGCAAAGCCGCCTTCGCGCACGTGGGCATGCTCGATGCGCCAGCAAAAGTGTTCGATGGCGTCGGTGGCGAGCAATGCCTCGGTGGGCAGTTCGGGGGAGAACGGGTTCCACTTCAATCCGTACAGGGCGAGCAGTTGCTTGTTCATGAGTCGTTGTCCTGGGGGTCGGTGTCGTCGAAGGGGATGTACGCCGGTGGCAGACCGGTGGCGGCGTACTCGGCCATCAGGCGCTTGAGCAGCGGTGCCATTTCGGGTGTGGTGGTGCGCTCGTGTTCGTGTTCGGCCCCGCGCTGCGCACCGGCAATCGGCGTCAAGGCGCGGCGGGCGAACTCGGCGTTGCGTTGCTTGTTCAGCGGATACAGGGCTGCAACGGCGTCACCGGTGTTGGGGTCGATGAGGTCGACGCTGGCGCTGTCCCAGCGCGCGTGGCGCAGGCGCAGCGTGCGCAGGTGGCGGTAGCGCGCGGGCACCTCGAAGCGCACACCGGCGACGGTGCAAGTGCCGTCGCTGCGCCGCTGCTTGCGAGTGATGTCGGCGCGGAAGGCGTGGCGCAAGGTGCGCGCATCGGGGCACTCGCGGCTGACATCGGGGCCGGCCATGGCGCGCGTCAGTGGTGCGCAACCCAGTTCGCCGTGCTCGGCGCGGTTGTACTCGCGCTCGCACCACGCAAGCGTGGCGTCGTTCAGCGCGTGCAGAGTCAGCGGCTCGACGCCTTCGAGCATGGCCATCAGCCGCCCCTCGACGCGGCCCCAGAACGACTCCTGTTTGGCATTTTGATACGCGGAGTACGGCAGCGTGCGTTGGTGCACGATGCCGAGGTGGGTGAGCCCTTGGGTGACTTCGACGGCGGTCTCGGCACTGCCGTTGTCGGTCATCAGGGCCCGGGGCAAGCCATGCTTTTGCAGCGCCTGCGACAGCGCGTGCACGAAGGTGCGGGCTTGTTCGGCGTGATACCACTGCACGTGGCAAGCGAGCCGCGAGGCGTCATCGAGCACGCCGATGAGAACCGCCGGGCGCCAGCGGCCGGCCTCGTCGAGCACGCGGCGCGAGCCAACGTGACCATCGGCATGCCACAGTGCATGCACGTGGGCCAGTTCGTAGCTGCGCACCTCGCGCGCCTGCAGGTGACGCTCAGCGCGCTCCATGCCGGGCGTTGTGCGCCGCGGCGCCTTAACCTTGCGCAGTCCTTGCGCGAGGTAGTAACGGCGCACCGTGGCGTAGGACGGCAGCGGGCCGAGCGCGGCATCCTCGGCAACCTGTGCGCCGAGGTTGTCGTAGTGCAGTTGCACGCTCCAGCCGCGGTGTTCGCGGTACTGGCTGAGCAGCGCCTCGCGCAAGCATTGTGACAGCCGTCGGTGGCGTCCGGCATCGGTGCGGGCCTTGGCGCGCAGCGCACCGACCGGATCACGCGCGGCGTGCTTGGCTGCGTAGTACCAGCGCTCCAATGTCGAGACGCCGAACGACACATCTTCACCCGTGCTGGGGTGGCGCCAGCGCCTGGCCGCCAGTGCACGCAGCGCATCTTGCAGCTCGCCTTGCTCGGGCGGTGCGGCCAACAACGGCCCAATGATGGCAAAGCGCAGCCGCGCCCAGCTGTCGCGCTCGTCAAAGCCCATGGCTCGTCTCCTGCCTCGTGCACTGATGTGTGCAACGAGGACGAGCCTACAAACGCTCACACCCTGGGCAGAAGCCGCACCTTCTGCGCGAAAGCACCGTCCATCACGCAGCCTGCTCAGGCAGCGCCGCAAACGTCGACAACGAACACGGTGTCAGGAACTGCAGCGCGCCGATAAGGACCTCGGCATGACCGCGCCCGCTAAAGCGCGCCAGCAGCGAACTCGGTAACAACGGTGACTGTGGCGGCGGCACAAACCGCGCGCGCGCCTCGCGCCACCACGGTGTGTCCGGCAGCGTCGAACGCCACCAATGCCGCCACCGCTGCAGCGTGCGTTCGCTCACCCCCAAGGTCGCGCCCAGGCGAGCGCGCCGGCGCCGACTCAGATTCTGCGTCAGCGCACACGCCAGCAGCACCAGTGCACCGGGAAAGCAGCGCCGGCCCAGAAAGCGAACCGAGGCCGGCGTCGTGCGCCGGCGACAACCTTCGCGCGAACAGCAAAAGCTCAACCGGCTGTCGTAGCCCTCACCGAGCAGCGAGCGACGCACACCAAACACCTTGCGTGGATAGTGCGCACGGTGCAGCACGCCCTGGCAGTACGGGCAGCCAGCGAGCTTGGCCTCTTGCGCGATCTGCTCATCAAGGTGCTGCAACTGACGCCAAAAACTCGCGTCTGAAATCAACGAATGACACACTGGGATCGTCTCTTTGTTCTTGGTCGATTAAAGAGACAACCCCCTCGGGGGGCTTCTTTGCAAGCTCTTCGAGGGGGCCTTACCCAATTCCCTCACGCAATCTGAAACAAACCGCCACCAATCGCATCACGTAGCGTGTCGAGGCTCAGTGGGAGACGAAAATTACACACCGCGATACTTGAACTCCCTGGGTTGGCTTTGCGCTGAAAGTGGCGATTTCGAGCGCGCCGTCGAGCTAAACCAGCGTGGCTCGGAGAATGCGCGGCGCAGAGGGGATCACGAAGCGGTTGCGAATGCGGAGCTGAACTTGG
>JAOTTZ010000273.1 GCA_029864165.1 Burkholderiaceae bacterium | reverse complement strand
TACGCTCGTCACTCCAATCGCGTGGTCGTCACCCGCTGGAGCGGGGCGTTCAATACCGTTCGCCTTGAATCGACGGTCGTAATTCATCTTGCGAAGCACCGCCTCAGCCTAAATCGGCGAGAACGAATTTACCGTGCCGCTTTGCTCGCCGAGTAATTGCCGCTCAACAATACAGCGACATCGACGCCCTACAGCCGCGCGATGGCACTGAGTTGATCGAGCCGCTGCCAGGGCAGCCCCAACTCCAAGGCATCGAATTGCTGCCGGCTTAACGCTATCGGCGCCACGCCATTGCTGAGACGGGGCCACACGAAACGTCCGACGTTCAGCCGTCTGGCCGCACACCACACACCGAAGCCGTCGTGCACCAGCAGTTTGATGCGTGTGGCCCGCGCGTTGGCAAACAGGTAGCCGTGATGCGCCCGGGCGCACCCAAAGACTTGCACCACCCGCGCAAGCAAACCTTCAGCGCCAGCGCGCATGTCTTGCGGCTCAACCGCTAGCCACAGCTGGTCGATGCGGATCATCTCATGCATTGCGCCAGCAATGCCGCGCACTGAATAGCTGCAGCAATCGGCCAGCTGACAACGACCACATCGTTACCTCGGCGCACTTCGATGCAGATGTTCATGTCAGCCGCCGCGCCAGCTGGCGCACTCGGCACGCTCAGCCCGACGAACTTGCCGCCATGCGCGCCAGCGCTACGGTCAGCCCTTGACGCCGACGACAGCCGCTTGCGCGCCTGGTAACGCCACTTGTGCACCGTATCGGCGTCCAAGCCGTACGCCGACGCAACCGCAGCAACCGACGCGCCAGGCTTGGCGCACTCGCTCAGTACACTTGATTTGAGTACGGCGTCGTAGCGCCGCCTGCGTGGAGTCTTGGCCGACATCGTGTTCACCTATCAGTTCGGTGAACACCATCTTGGGCCATCGCACCAGCAGATTCAAGGTGGAGCGGCTAGACGCTTACGAACAGTACGCCAACGAGGAGCGAATAGAAGACGGCAGATTCCATCTTTATTCAAGCCAAAGCCATTTTGCGGTTCAGCTTTAATCCGTCATAGATCGTTGCGCAGAGTACGGGACGAATGAAGTCTTCTTTTTCCAGACATCGCCGTGGAGCTGACTACCGTGGTTCGATCTGCTCGAGTTTGCGCTACCCAGTCCCAACGGGCGCGGCAGTCGCCATGTTCAGCCTCTCAGTGCGTACCTGAGCTGTCGCATGCCTGCGGGATAGAGATGTGAACGCTCCGCAATGTCTGGTCTTGCCAGGGTTTGCCAGATTTTCGGCGAGCATTTCACCACGCAGTGCAGACGCAAAGGCTGTGTGGCGACCGCGCACAGTGAGGTCAAAGTTAGCACGCTTGCGGGTGTCATACGCCAAACTCGCGTTTCTGCACAAGAGTTTTAAAGCACGCTTGGCTAAACTGCACCTACGAATTCATTGCATTGGACCGCCTACGGCCTATGCTGAATTTCAACGTCAGTTCTCTCCGATCTCCGCTGGTGCCTTGTAGCGCCAACTCTTGAAGGAGCCGGTCGGTGAACGCGTTCCTATCATCAAGGTTTAGCCTTCTTATCATTCTTTCCGCGCTCAGCCTCGTAGCCGCGGCGCAAACCCTTGAGGGGAGGCTGGGCAACGCATCGGGTCCCGGTTGGCAGTCAAGCTGGCTCAGTCTTGCGGACGATCAGTCTTTCAAGAAGGGAGACGGACTGATCATCACACTCGACGGAGATGCTGAATACGTGGCTGTCCGGCTCCTGCCCACCACTGCGGACCCCGACTCGCCGGATGGCCTCTTGGGAGAATCCGAAAAGGTGCCCGCGGATAGAGTTCTCATTGTTACGCTGACTCGAGACCATCCAACAGTCGAACAAATTTCCGTTCACGCCGGTCGTGCGGCGTGGGACGTCGAGCTGGGCGAATACAACGGCAAAGTGTTGATCGTCAGCGTCGATCGTCAGCGCCCACCGCAGCGCGTGAAAGCGGAGCATCAGCGCGAGAAAGCGGAGCGTCAACGCGAGGAAGCGGAGCGTCAGCGCGAGGAAGCGGAGCATCAGCCCGAGAAAGAGGAGCGGCAGCCCGAGGAAGAAGAGCCGCAGCGCCAGTAGACTCTACAGGCTGAGTCTTAGGTATTGCTATGCTCGGAAGTGCCTGTAGTCATTGGCCAACTCTAGCCGTGAGGCGAGGTGACGCGGCTCTACTGTACTTCTCTGTGGTGGCCGGCCAAATTTCAAGCGGGCGCATTCGAGCGCGAGCGCAGCCTTCTCACTCTGGTTGGAACAGAGCATTCCACCGTGACGCAACCATTGCGCCTTGAGAGGACAGATGAGCATGCGACAGTCGACAGAGGGGCTACCGGAACCGGTCCCCCGGTGGCAAACTGGCAATGCTTCCTGTCAGCGTTCGTGCTGGCACAGCCTTCAGCCTGGGTCGTCATCGGCTTTGGTTGAGATCTCCGGGTGCTGTCGTATCCGGCGTTAGCGGTCGTGACCCGCACTCGAATTGGCCGCAGCTTGGCCATGTCGCGCAAGCAATGAATCGCTCCGCTCACTCGGACATCCGTGACGGCCGGTCTCGCACTGGCCGTCGAATCCTGCCGGGGGCTGTCCCCTCGGAGTAGGCATTCCCACTCGTCTGACTGGGGTTGTCTTGTGCTTTCTGCGCAGCCATCGCGCGTGAGAGCGATCAGAGCAGCTTCGATAGTCCCTCCACGGGCTAGCGACCGCTCGAACTGTAGGCCGCTGGCGTAATTCAGCAGCCTGAATCCCGGGGACACAAGTCCCGAATGTGCGAGAGACCCAACGCTGAGTCGTCGGGTCTCTTCGCCAATCCATGGGCCCGCCTTCCGGCGGCGCCTTCAACCCGAATGGGGAACATCGTTTCTCCATCCGGGGGCGTGGTGTTCCCCTTTCTTGCTTATGCAAAGGAGAACGACCATGCCGCAGCGGACCCCAAAGTAGCTCGACACGTCCCTGGCGCGCAACCTACGCGCTCGCGAGAGATGGGTCGCCTGTTATAAAGGCATCTTGTCATGGGCATGTACGCAGACTCTGTGCTATCACCAAAACGAAAGCGTCTCAAACCCGGCGACAAGGTCACGCTCTCACTGACGCTGGCGCAAGTCGATCTCATTGTCGAGCAAACTTTGCTTGGTGAGGGTTTGCTCGCCACGATCTATGGCGCCAGAGTCCAGGACAACACAGTTCGTGTGCGGTGCACGCTTGGCGAACTTGAGAAACTTGCTGGGTGTGTCGCAGCGGCCAAAGACTCGACGGACCGGAAACTTCAGAGAAAACTCGGCGCCATATCCAAGGCAATCGCGCAAGTCGAACAAGCCTACTACTATGCCTTGCCAGCGAGCCGTACGTCCAGTCACTTGAAGCTGGTTCGCATCGAAAAGTCCTGAGGTAATGGCGCGCTAGAACATGCCCAATCTTTGGGTCGCGCGGACATTCAGCGGCGGGCCAGGTTTGCGCCACCTTCTACCGGCGATGCCGCCGTTATACCGGCCGACGGGATCCGTGCGGGAACATACGGCGAGGCGGGCAAGTGAGTGAGCTGGCCCAGCTGCAGGTAGGCGATGGCGATGAACTTGATGACGTTCTTGAAGCCGCGCGCGGCGCGCTTGGCCTGTTGCATCAAGCCGTTCATGACCTCGACGAAGGCGTTAGAGCGATCTTCGGCTCGTTGTTATCATGCTCGCGGTGAGTCCGTGTCGGCACCCCCACAGGGAACTTCCATCCCATCAGTTCGCGCCCTTGCTGGGCGCACACCCCTCCATCG